>NZ_JABXJH010000022.1:0-61097 GCF_013373675.1 Bacteroides sp. L10-4 | reverse complement strand
AGATACAAAGATAGCGATTTTATCTGACATTCACAAATAGAATCACTGTTATTTTGATGATAATCAGAGGATTATTCTAAAATTGTTGCTGACCAACCTGATTGTATTCGATTCGCTGAATAGTTACCTATTTCAATCTGATGAATTAATAGATGTTAATTGTTGTATCAAAAAGGGGGTATGAAATGAAATATATAAAAGAACTGTTATTTGTATTGTTATCTTGTGTAATAGGAAGCTGTACGCATAATTCGGATATGGAGAAATATCAACAAAAACGTGACGATGTGGTTGATGTGCATGCTTTGATAAAAGAAATATCAATAGACGATGTATTGATAGGCTCAATAGCACGTCCTTTTTTGTTGGGCGATTATTTAATCATTGGTAACTACAAATCTTCGGATAAGTTGATACATATATTTGATAAAAATGATTTTAGTTATTTGGCCAGTACGGCTTATGTAGGTCAGGGACCGAATGAAATAACAGTGATGGGGCATATCGGTATAGATGAAGAAAGACATTGTTTTTATGTGTCAGACCATGGCAAACAAAAAATATATAGTTATGATATTGATAGTGTTTTTGCCAATTCGGATTATGTACCTACTGTAAAGACTGAAATGAACATGACTCGATTTCCCGACAAATATCAATATATAAATGATACATTATCTTATGCATTGATGATAGAACCGATTGTACCTCTACATTTAATCAGTCTGTTGCCAAGTGGAATATGTGCTCTGGAACATTTGAACCGATGCCATATCAGCATCCGGATATACCGAAAAAAAGAATTAGTTTTGCCGTGTCACAGGAGAATGATGTATATGTAGAATGCTATACTTTCCATGATTTGATGTCTATATGTAAGTTGGATGGCAGTTTAAAATGCAATGTTTATGGTCCATCATGGGATAAGAAAGAATCTAAGAAAATCCATCATTATGGAAATGTAATGTTTTGCAAGGACAAGATTGTAGCCGCTTATTCAGGGGGAGATAACAAGTCAAAGGCATATAATCCTACTCGCTTCTTTGTGTTTAGTTTAGATGGCGATTATTTGAAAACCTTAGATGTTGGCTTTCAAATAGTAAGCTTTTGTTATGATAAGGATTGTGATAGAATTATTATGAATCTGGACGACGAAATTCAGTTTGGTTATTTGGATTTGGATAAGATTATTTAATGTTCCGATATCTTGTGTAATGAAAAAATATGCTTTGTAGCTCAGTGTGTCTAATACGTGAAAATGGGTAAATATAATTGTGGTTTTAAGGTTATGGGCTTTAGATATTTAGTAAGTATATCACTTCTCTTTTTTCTGATTTCTTGTGGAAATCAGAAAAAAGAGGATATTGGAATTTTGTTACAGGCATGGACTGAAAAAGAAATTCTGTTTCCTGAGGATTTGACATTTACAGTGAAAGGCAAAGATACTGTGGACTTCTCGGTGGCCGGAAAATATAAAATCCTTACTTATGTGGATTCTATCGGTTGTGTCAGTTGTAAGCTGCAACTGGGCAGATGGAAAGCTTTGATGAAAGAGTTGGGTGAGGCAGGAGGGGCTTCTGTGAAATTCCTGTTTTTCTTTTCTCCCGAAAAAAGGAGGGATTTCCTGGGAACATTAAAGTCAGAGGATTTCGTCTATCCGGTTTGCCTTGATGAGGAGGACAGGTTGAACAAATTGAATCACTTTCCTTCGGAAATGGCTTTCCAAACTTTTCTGTTGGATAGCGACAATAGAGTGCTTGCCGTTGGTAACCCTATCCATAACCCTAAGGTAAAAGAACTGTACCTAAGGATTATTCAAGGTGAACAGATTAGCCAAGGGAAGGAAAGCACGCAGATAATGACCGAGGTTGGTATGGATGCAACTTCTGTGTCCTTGGGCAGCTTCGACTGGCATAAGGAGCAAAAGGCGACCTTCACTTTGAAGAATACAGGCGGCAACCCTTTGGTGATACAGGATGTCACCACCTCTTGCGGCTGCACCACCGTATCCTATTCCAAGGAACCGACCCATCCGGGCAAGGAGATAACATTGGAGGTGGTCTATAAGGCGGAGCATCCGGAACACTTCTCCAAGACCGTCACCGTATATTGCAATACGGCCTCCTCGCCGATACGGCTGTCCCTGTCGGGAGATGCAAAATAACAATGAGACTGACTATGGATATAAGAAGAACTTTCCGCTTTTTTCCGGCATGCGCATTCCTTGTTGTGCTGTGCTTGCAGTCGTGCCGCCGGGATGCTGCGCTGGAGCGTGCCCTTGCCTTTGCCGGCGACAACCGCCGTGAACTGGAAGGCGTGCTGCTGCACTACAAGGACGACAGCCTGAAACAGGCCGCCGCCCGTTTCCTGATAGCGAACATGCCCTACCACTTCTACGAGGAGGAATTCTACGCGCTTCCCGGAGGGGGGAGATACCGTCCGCGGCTGACGGATTTCCCCACGGAGGAGGCGTGCAACGCACACCTCGACTCGCTGGCAAGGGCCGGACGCATGGGGGAGCGCCACCGTTACAAGGACATCCGGACACTGGACAGCGCCTTTCTGGTGCGGAATATCGACCTCGCCTTTGAGGCGTGGCGGAAACCTTGGGCGCGGCAAGTGCCTTTTCCCGTCTTCTGCCGCTACATTCTGCCCTATCGCATCAGTAGGGAATATCCCTCGGGACTGCGTAAGGAGATGATGGACCGGTTCATTCCCCTGCTCGACTCCGCCGGTGTCTCCTCTCCGCTGGAGGCTTGCTCGCTGCTGAACAGGAAGCTTGCAACGGTGATGCGGTACAAGAAGAACTCCCTGCCCTTCTATCCCACCATCGAAGAGACGTATGCCTGGGGAGGTGCCCGATGTGAAGGCCTGTGCGACCTGGGATTGTTCGTGATGCGTGCCGCCGGCATACCCGTGGTGATGGACAAGACCCTGTGGACCCGTATGGACTGGGGACACAACTGGGGGGCCGTGTGGCACGAGGGACGCTTCCACAGCTTTGCCCCCGGAGAACAGTTGCCGGGGGAGTATCTGCCGGTGTTGAACAGCCGGGGGCATTTGAGACCTGCCAAGGTCTATCGCTCCCATTTCGAACCCTGTCCCGTATCCGGCAGCGGAGAGGTGCCGGACGACGGCTATGGCACCTGGCTGAAAAGCCCCTTGCTGGAAGATGTCAGTATGGAGTACCTTGACCGCCCCGTCGACGTCCGTGTGTCGACCGACCGCATCCGTGAGTTCGCGCATGCCTCGGGTCAGGTCTATCTCTGCGCCTACAACTATTACGAATGGGAGCCTGTCGCCGTGGGGTGCCGCACCGATACGACGTGCCTGTTCCGGCAGGTGGGAGGCGACAACATCTTCATCGTGGCGGATTCTCCCGCTGCAGGACAGCTCCGCTTCCTCACCGCCCCGTTCCATGCGGATGCGCACGGGCATATACGCAAGTTCATCCCCCGCCCGGACCGGCCACAGGCGTTTACGTTCCCGAAACGGAAAAGGCTGCTCAAGCGGCCTTACACGCTGCACTACTGGGATGTGGATGCGGCCGCGTTCTCGCCGTTGGAATACGGCGGCACCTCCGATTCCACCCAGAGCTATACGAACATACCGGAGAATGCGCTGTTGTGGTTCACCGTGCCCGACCGCATCGTCAACCAGCGGGTGTTCTTTCTGGAAAACGACAGTGTGATAACCATGAACCTGATAAGATAGGAGGAGAGATGGAGGAAGGGAAGAAGCAAGGATCCATGAGGACGTGGCTGGAGAGGCTGACGAACATCGCTTTCGGGGTTTGTGTGCTTGTGGTGGTCTATTGTGTGCTGCAAGTGTTTGTGGTGACCTCCTTCAAGATTCCCAGCGACTCGATGTCTCCCACCTTGCTGCCGGGCGATTATGTGCTGGTTGACAAGTGTTCGGCAGGCGCACGCCTGTTCGACGTGCTCGACGCGGTGGAAGGGAAAGAGGTGGACATACACCGTCTGCCGGGCTGGAGGAAGTTCCGCAGGGGCGATGTGCTGGTGTTCAACTTTCCTTATCGGTCGGGGCGCTGGGACAGCATCGCCTTTGATGTGATGCGCTATTATGTGAAGCGCTGCGTGGCCGTTCCGGGCGACACTTTGGCAATCAGGAAAGGCTATTACCGGGTTGCGGGCCACGAAGGAAACATCGGCTTTCTGCCTGCCCAGAAGTGCATCTCCATGCTGCCCGACAGCGGGGCTACGGGGGTACAGATGGAAACCTTTCCCTGGGACAAGCGTTTGGGGTGGACGGTGAAGGAGTTCGGTCCTTTTCCTGTTCCGGCCCGTGGGCAGACGGTCGGGATGGATTCCACTTCGTGGCGGCTTTACAGGCAATTGGTGGGCTGGGAACAGAAAAAGAGGTTGCGTATAGATGCGGAAGGTCATGTCTTTCTGGGTGACAGCCTGATACATGAATACCGCTTTCGGGAAAACTATTACTTCGTGGCAGGCGACAAGGCGGAGAATTCGCAGGACTCCCGTTACTGGGGGCTGCTGCCCGAACCGTTTATCGTGGGGCGTGCAGTGAGGATATGGAAATCGGTCGAACCGGATGAAGATACAAGATGGGATAGGATATGGAAAAAGATAGAATGAACAAGGTGAAGTAATGAACCGGAAGGAATCGTTTATGACACAGATATAAACAAAGATGAATCGATTATACGCTATCGAATAAAATAAAAGAGGAAAATATAAATGGGACTGGAGAGGAATGGAGGGATAACGTTTTGTTGGCACACTACGACCCGCTCGTTCCATAACCCACCCAAGAAAGGAGGTACAGGCAAAGATACAAAATTAGTTTAAACAAGCAATGTGTTTGCTTTTTCCGTTGAAAGGATAGATGCGGAAATTGGTAAAAATCAAAATTTTTACCAATTTAAAAGAAAGAATAATGAATGCGAAAATTATGAAAGCTGCATTTGTTGCAGCGATTGCAGTAGTTGCCAGTTATGGAGTTTATGCAAATTTGAAAGCAGATAATATGTCAGATTTGATGTTGGCTAATGTGGAAGCGTTGGCAAGTGGCGAAAGTGGTCAAAATGTATATTGCTGCGGTAATTATGGTGATTGTATGCTGATTCTAGGAGGGGGAGTGGTTAAAGGCATTAAATTCTTTAGTCCATGTCCTTAACTAGCATGATTCTTTTATAATCATTTCCTTTTATAAGCAAGTAAGAAATTCCTATTCTCTTTGGGAATAATAAGAATTAGTTCTGAATAAAACTAAAAATAGAGTGTATAGCTATTGTGAATGGTTACTTGCTAATATAAAACTTGTAATAAGCATGTTCGATAAGGCATGCTTATTACTCTGTAACTTTAAAATATTAATAATGTATGATGAAAAAAAACTTTTTATTTATGCTTTTGCTAATATGTATGTTAGGAGGGTGTAAAGATGAAAAACATGATTCAGTATTAAATCTGTTTTCTGAATCTCAACAATTATTTCAAGAGAAAGAGAATCTAATCAAAGATGAGTTTTTGGCTGTAATAGAGGGGATGACTTGTAATGAAGAATATTTGATTGTTTACGATCTTCATTCTGGTGATAGCTATACTCTTTTTGATAGAAAAACAGGTGCATATATTACTCGTTTTGGAACTATAGGACAAGGGCCGGGTGAAATACCTGCAGGCTGTTATGGCTATATGTTGAACAAATGCTTTTCTGTGTTTGATAATCAAACACGGGTAGTAATGAAGTATAAACTTGATGCTTTGCGCAGTGACAAAACGGATGGGGAAAATCCGGTTCGTTTAACGAAATATGACATTCCGGATAGTCAAATATCAAGACTTATTGCAATTGATGACAGTACTTTTTTGGGCGCTGGCACATACCAATCTCGTTATCAATACTTGTTGTTTAATAAAAATAGTGACGTATTAGATTATGGAGTAGACATTTATAATGCTTCTGATGAGCCCTTTAATCAATATACTAAATATTTATCTAATCAAGGGGATTTGGTTATGCAACCGGAGAAGAAGTTTTTTGCTTATTCTCTTAATTTCTCATCCAATTTGGATATTATAGAGAATATTAATGGAAAAATTAAGTTGAAAAAGTCATTAAGATTTGGTAATCCGATATACAAACCCGGGGCGGAAGCAGATGGCTTGTACCAAAGTGTGGATATGACAGAAGATACCCAAGTGGGGTATATCAATCTCTGTGCTACAACCAAGTATTTATATGCTTTATACTCTGATAAGAAAATATATGAAAATGGTCGTAAATCCAACCTTGTGTTGGTCTTTGATTGGGAAGGTAATGCTATAAGAAAATATCTATTGGATGCTGATGCTCATTATATTGCTGTTGATGAAATAGGGCAAAAAATTTTTGCTGCAGTGAAAAATACAGAAGGAGGTTGGAGTATAGCATCTTATGTGCTATGAATTAATGATTTGTTCTCTTTATATTCCTGCACAGGAAGGTGTTGAAACAAGTCTGCTGCCCGAACGGTTTATCGTGGGCGTGCAGTGAGGATACGGAGATTGGTCGACAGCCGAGGGAAGATACGCTGGGAAAGAGTATGGAAACAAGTGGAGTGAAATGGCGATAAGAAAATATGTAATAGGGTATGCGGGAGATGGTCTGCGCGTAGCAGCTGTGATAGCCGTGCTTTCTATGGTTTGCAGCGTTAGCACCGGACTGCCTGCGGATGAAACGATAGGGCAATGGGTGTGGTTCGACCGTGCCTCGTTAGGGGTGCTGCCTTGCATCTTGCTTTCGTTTCTTTGGAGACGTGGCGAAAAAGGCATGTCGTTTGGTACGGCCGTGGTATGGGCTTTGATGCTCTTGGGCGGTGTAGAGGCGGTGTGGGGGCTGTGTCAGCTCTATGGCTCAGTGGCTTCCAGGCACTCCTTGTATGCTTTGACCGGAAGTTTCTTCAATCCGGGTCCCTATTCGGGTTATTTGGCTATGACGCTTCCGGTATGTTTGCACCAATGGCTTGCAAGAAGCGGACCTGCAAAGAATGTAGCAGGAGGAGTGGCATTGCTTATCCTTTGTGTGCTTCCGGCGGGTATGAGCCGTTCGGCATGGTTGGCTGCGGGCTTCTCCTGCTTGTGGGTGTATGGCGGCGTGAAAGGGTGGAAAGAGCAAATGGCTGTTTGGTGGCGGCAGCACCGGAAGCATATACCGGTGGCTGTAGCTATCGGTCTGTGCTTGCTGTTGGTGGCGGGCTGGTGCCTATTTTCCTTGAAGCCCGATTCGGCACGCGGACGCCTGTTTATGTGGAAAATGGCTTGTCGTGCTATTGCAGAAAAACCTTTTGCCGGATATGGAATCGGCGGCTTCTCTTCGGCTTACGCTGATGCGCAGGAGGCCTATTTCGCCACGGGGGATTATGCCTTGTGGGAGGAATATGTGGCGGGAAGCCCCGAATATGCCTTCAACGAGTATCTGCAGGCGGCTGTGGAATTGGGAATTCCCTTGACGGCAGGATTATTGATTGTCGTTGCTTTCTGCCTCTGGATGGGTATGCGGAAAGGACGGTTGGGGCTTTGTGGCGCTTTGCTCTCGCTGATGATTTTCTCTTTCTCCTCCTATCCGTTGCAGCTTCCGGTGGGTATAGTAACGTTTCCGGTGTTGCTGTGGGCGTGTGTGGAGAGTGGAGGGCGTGGGGCATGGCTGTTGTTCGCCTTGTTGGCAGGAGGAACAGGGCTTTTCCGGTTGCAGGACGATAGGCAGATGGAACGGGCTTGTCGGGAATGGGCGAATGTGCGGGTGCTGTATCGTGCCGGTGCAAGCCGTCCGGTCACGGAAGGGTACGAAAAACTTTATCCTGTGCTGAAAGAGCGTGCTGCCTTCCTGTTTGAATACGGGCATGCGCTTCATAAGTCGAAGCAGTTTGAAGCGTCCAACCGCATCCTGCAAGAGGCGTTGCTGCATAGCAGCGACCCGATGATACTGAATATCATTGGCAAGAACCATCAGGAGATGGGGGATTACCCGTCTGCGGAAGCATGGCTTCTTCGCTCCACACACCGGCTTCCGGGACGCATCTATCCTTACTATCTGCTGGCAAAGCTCTATGCACTTCCAGCCTACCGACAGCCGGATAAGTTTGAAAAGATGAAACAGTTGGTGCTGACGAAAGAACCGAAGGTACATTCCACGGCGGTCAGGCAGATGAGGGAGGAAGTGAAAGGATTAAAGATTAAGGATTAGGGATTGGTTGGCAAGGAGGCAAAGCTGTGAGGAGGTAGATGTGGTTGTTCTCAGATAGATTTTCTTGAATATGATAAATAATCTGAATTAATCGATCTAAATGCCGTATTTGTTAAACAAAAGATTTATTTTAGCCTAATAGAAAAAATGATAGAAATATGAAAACACGAAATTACCGATACTTACTGTGCTTGGCGGTTGTTTTGCTGGCGGCTTGTTCTGATGCCGGCAAAGAGAAGAGCGCGGAAGAGGGGGTGACAACCGTATTGCCGCAGGACCATAATGAAGTGACGGTGCAGACCTTGAAGTATGAAATCTTTGAACATGAACTGGTGAGCAACGGGAAGACGTCGGCAGGAGCAATGGCCGATTTGAAATTTGAAACGACGGGCGTGGTGGCTCATATTTATGTGAAGAACGGCGACCGCGTGGTTAAAGGACAGAAGCTGGCCGAGCTGGATAAATTTCGTTTGAAGAACAAGACGGCACAGGCGGAAGATGCCCTTGAAAAGGCCAAACTGGAGTTGCAGGATGTGCTGATAGGACAGGGCTATCCGGCAGATGACCATTCGAAAGTGCCCGAGGACATCATGAAGTTGGCACGGGTGAAGAGTGGTTACGACCAAAGCCTTTCGCAATACGAACTGGCGTGTTATGAGGAGGAGCATGCCACGCTGACCGCACCGTTTGACGGGACTGTGGCGAATCTCTTCTCCAAACCTTTCAATGAACCGAGCGCCGCGGAACCATTCTGCACCATAGTAGGCTCGCAAGGCATGGAGGTGGACTTTACGGTACTGGAAAGTGAACTGCCGTTGATAAAGAGCGGTGACAAGGTAATCGTTACCCCTTATTCGGATGCCGGTTCCAAGCAGGAAGGGCGTATCACTCAAATCAATCCGCTGGTGGATGACAAGGGGATGGTGAAGGTAAAGGCATCCGTCAACGGCAAAGGACGGTTGTTCAGCGGGATGAATGTGCGGGTGAACGTACACCGCTCTCTGGGCGAGCGATTGGTAATCCCGAAGAGTGCCGTGGTGCTACGTTCGGGCAAGCAGGTGGTCTTCACTTTGAAAAAAGGAAAAGCACAGTGGAACTATGTGCAGACCGGACTGGAGAATGCAGAGAACTACAGTATGGCCGATGATGCCTTGAAAGAAGGCGATACGGTCATCGTGACGGGAAATGTGAACCTGGCTCATGAGGCACCGGTGAAGGTCGTTGGAAATGGAGAATAATAAGTGTTTCCTCACTTATAAATCATAAATCTTAAATCTGAAAATTTTGTGATAAAGTTCTTAATACATCGTCCCATTGCCGTATTGATGGCGTTTACGGCATGTTTCATTGTCGGGTTGGTGACTTATTTCACCCTGCCGGTGTCTTTGTTGCCCGATATTGCCATTCCGGAAATCACCGTGCAGGTGTCGGCGCAGAACACTTCGGCACGCGAATTGGAGAATACGGTGGTGAAGCCCCTTCGTCAGCAGCTTATCCAAGTGGCTAAACTGAAAGATATGAATAGCGAAACGCGCGACGGGGCAGGCATCATCCGCCTGAACTTTGACTATGGTACGAATACCGACCTTGCCTTCATAGAAGTGAACGAGAAGATTGACGCTGCCATGAACTATCTGCCCAAGGATACCGAACGGCCGAAGGTGATAAAAGCAAGTGCGACGGATATTCCGGTGTTCTATCTGAACCTGACTTTGAAGAATGATGCGGCGGGAATGCAACGTGAAGAAGTGGGAGGGGAGTATGAGGAGACTGGTGCGTTTCTTGATTTGTGCGAGTTTGCCGAGAGTGTGATAAAGCGCCGCATCGAGCAGCTGCCGGAGGTGGCAATGGTGGATGTTACCGGTCTGGTGGAGCGACAGTTACAGATTGTTCCCGACCCCGATAAACTGGCTGTATTGGGGCTTTCCATAGAAGACATAGAAAGAGTGTTGGCGCAGAACAATGTGGAACCGGGCAGCATGACCGTGCGCGATGGTTACTATGAATACAATATCAAGTTTTCCACCCTTCTGCGCACCGAAGAGGACGTGAGGGATATACTTCTGCGCAAAGAAGGACGTATCATCCGTTTGGGTGACTTTTGCGAGGTGGATGTTGTGCCGGCCAAGGAGAAAGGCGTTTCTGTGGCAGGCGGCAAGCGTGCCGTTACGTTGGCCGTCATCAAGCAGGCGGATGAAAACATGGATGATATGAAATCTGCCCTTAATCATACGATGGATTATTTCAAGGAGGTATATCCCGATATTGATTTCAGCATCAGCCGTAACCAGACGGAATTGCTGGACTATACTATCTCTAATTTGCAGCAGAACCTTTCGTTGGGTTTTCTCTTCATCTGCATCGTAGCGGTGCTTTTCTTGGGGGATGTCAAGTCGCCGTTTATCATCGGACTGAGCATGGTGGTGTCTATTGTGATTTGCTTCTTGTTTTTTTATCTGTTCAAGATGTCGCTCAATATCATTTCTTTGTCGGGGCTGATTCTGGCATTGGGTATGATGATTGACAGCAGCATCATTGTGACGGAGAATATCTCGCAGTATCGTGAACGGGGCTATTCGCTGAAGCGGGCTTGTGTGGCAGGCACGAGTGAGGTGGTGACACCGATGCTCAGCTCGTCGCTAACTACGGTTGCTGTATTTGTGCCGCTGATATTCATGAGCGGCATTGCAGGGGCCCTTTTCTACGACCAGGCATTTGCCGTCACGGTGGGGTTGCTGGTATCTTATTTTACAGGCATCATGCTGCTGCCGGTTCTTTATATGCTGGTCTATCGCATGGGGCTGCGCGGTAAGTTGCGCTTTTTCCGTATTCGCATCAACAATCCGTTGAAGGAGCATACGCTCGACCGTTTCTATGATGCCGGTGTCGACTGGATATTCGCTCATAAGACGATTAGTATGGTTTTCTGTGTGGTTTCCGTTCCATTGTGTGTCTTTCTATTTTATTTCATCGGCAAGGAACGTATGCCCGAGATAGACCAGAATGAACTGATAGCCCGTGTGGAGTGGAATGAAAACATTCATGTGGATGAAAACCGTCATCGGGTAGATGCACTGTTCGGGCAGTTGGAGGATGAAACGGTGGAACAGACGGCGTCCATCGGGCAGCAGGACTATTTGTTGAATCGTGAACAGGCGCTCTCGTCTTCGGAAGCGGAATTGTATTTCAAGACTGCCTTGTCGGCGGAGATTGCTCCTTTGCAGGAGAAAATCTACCGTTGGCTGAAACAGGCATATCCGTTGGCGGTGGTCTCTTTCTCTCCGCCCGAAACGGTATTCGAGAAGCTTTTCGTGACAGGAGAAGCGGATGTGGTGGCTGAACTTTATGCACGCAACAAGGAGAAGACTCCGGTGGCCGACGAACTGCGCGGTCTGGAACAGCGGTTTGCCGACCTGACCGGTGTGGCTCCTACTGGCATTGCGTTTGAAAATCAGTTGGATATAAGTGTCTTGCAGGAGAAATTGTTGCTCTACAATGTTTCCTATGAGGAACTTTACCGCACATTGAAGGCTGCGTTCAAGGAAAACAGCGTGGCAATGCTTCATTCCTACCAGCAGTATCTGCCTATCAGTATTGTAGGAGAGGAACAGACGGTGAGTGATGTCTTGCAGCAGACATTGATACAAACCCGTCCGGACTATAAAGGGAGAATAGAGTATGTTCCGTTGCGCGAGCTGATAAGGATTCGTCCTGCCGAAGACCTGAAGACCATTACGGCAGGGCGCAACGGTGAATATATCCCGTTCCGTTTCTATGATGTGGCCGATGCTCCGGAGTTGATGGAGAATGTGAAGCAGGAAGCGGACGCTACGCAAGACTGGGATACCACCTTTTCCGGAAGCTTCTTCTCCAACCGGAAGATGTTGGATGAGCTGGTGGTGATTCTTTTTGTTTCCATCCTGCTGATGTATTTTATCCTTGCAGCTCAGTTCGAGAGTTTTGTACAGCCGCTTATCGTGTTGCTGGAAATCCCGATAGATGTGGCGTTTGCCTTGTTGCTGTTGTGGGTATGCGGACATACGTTGAACCTGATGTCTGCCATCGGAATGATTGTAACGTGTGGTATCATCATCAATGATTCTATTCTGAAGCTGGATGCCATCAACGAATTGCGGAAAGGGGGAATGCCGCTGCTCGAGGCAATTCATGAGGCAGGACGAAGGAGGCTTCGTCCCATCATCATGACATCGCTTACCACTATATTTGCCATGGTTCCGTTGCTGTTCTCGTTCGACATGGGGTCGGAATTGCAGAAACCGCTTTCCATAGCCATGATTGGAGCGATGTTCATGGGGACATTGGTCAGTTTATTCATTATCCCGTTGATATATTGGTTTATATACCGACGTGCTGCCGGAGAGAAAATTTCCTGCGGCATAAAAGAAAGTAAATGATTATGAAGAAAGGAATACTTGTATTACTCGTGAGCTTGGGCATCACGACTTGCTTGGCACAACAGCAGATAACCCTTGACTTGCAACAGACCATTGCATTGGCAAACGATAGTTCGCTGGAAGCTTTTCGTACCAAGAACATGTATCTGGCCGGTTATTGGGAGTACCGCACTTATAAGGCGAACCGGCTTCCCAGTCTGACCTTGAACATGACGCCGGCCCAATACAACCGCGATATCACCAAGCGCTACGACTCCGAGCAGAATCTTGACATCTACCGCAGTCAGCAGTCTTTCTATGCTTACGGGAACCTTGCCATCAGGCAGAATTTTGATTTGACGGGAGGTACGTTCTATCTGGATACAGAACTGGGATATATGCGGAGTTTCGGCAATAACAAGTCCACTCAGTTCACCAGTGTGCCGGTGCGTGTGGGCTATTCTCAGAGTCTGGTCGGTTATAATCCTTTCCGTTGGGAGCGCAAGATTGAACCGTTGAAGTACGAGAAGGCGAAGAAAGAGTACCTTTATAATGCCGAACAGGTGTCCGAGCAGGCCACCACCTACTTCTTTGCCCTTGCCATGGCGCAGGCCGAATATGACTTGGCAAAGGAAAATGCAGTGTCTACTGATACGCTTTATCGCATCGGCATGCAGCGCCTGAAGATAGCTGCCATCAGTAGGGCAGATTTGCTGACGCTGAAACTTGATGTGGTGAATGCACGCAATACGTTGCAAAACGCTATCAGTTCCTTGAAGCGTGCCATGTTCTCGCTGGCATCTTTCCTGAATATGGAGAAAAATGCAAGTATCCGGGTGACGCTTCCGGGACGCCCGCAGACTTTGGTTATACCCGTGGATGAGGCGTTGCAGGCTGCGCAAGCCAACAATCCGCAATTTCTGGGACTCCGTCAGGGAGTGTTGGAGGCCGAACGGAATGTAGACAAGACCAGGAAGGAATCGCGTTTCAATGCCAGCATCAATGCCAGTGTAGGTTTCAACCAGGTGGCGGAGAAGTTCGGTGAGGCATACAAGCACCCCATGCAGCAGGAAATGGTGTCGGTCAGCATATCTGTTCCGTTGGTGGATTGGGGTGTGCGTAAGGGAAAATACAACATGGCGAAGAATAATCTGAACGTAGTGAAGACCTCTGCCCGACAGAACGAAATCGGCATCGAGGAAGAGGTCATTATGACGGTGAACGATTTCAATGTGCAGCAGGACCTAGTGGCAAGTGCCGAAGAAGCGCTCGACCTTGCCGTGCTGGCATACAATGAAACCCGCCAGCGCTTCATCATCGGCAAGGCAGACATCAACAGCCTGACTCTGTCGCTGAACCGCCAGCAGGAAGCTCAACGCAACTACATCTCAGCCTTGAAGGACTACTGGCTGAACTATTACAAAATCAGGAAGTTGACCTTGCACGACTTTGCATCGGGATTCTCACTTTCGGAGAAATTTGATTATAACCAATATTAACCACCTGTTCTTCACTAGTTGCTTAATGAAATCAGCCTCTTCTTTTACCCTTATTGTGGCTTTCGTCTGTCTGGCTTTGGTGGGCGTGGCGTTGATACCGCTGCTCCCCGTCAAGTTGAATCCGTCACGCAGCTTGCCCGGATTCACAGTGGGATTCAGTATGCCGGGCACTTCGTCACGGGTGGTGGAGATGGAGGTCACCAGCAAGTTGGAGTCCATGCTGGCACGTATTCGCGGAGTGAAGAATCTGAACTCTATTTCCGGTAATGGATTCGGTCGTATTACGGTGGAGCTGGACAAGCATGCCGATGTAGATGCGGTCCGCTTTGAGGCATCTACCATTATCCGGCAGACGTGGTCGCAACTGCCCGATGGGGTAAGCTATCCTACCATTCGGATGAAAGTGCCCGATGAAAACGCTTCACGTCCGTTCTTGTCCTTTACGCTGAATGCCCCTTCCACTCCGATATTGATTCAGCAGTATGCCGAGGAGCATATCAAGCCGCGGTTGGCATCTCTGCCGGGCATTTATAAGGTAGAGCTCAGTGGAGCCACTCCGATGGAATGGAGGCTGGAATACGACAGCGAGCAACTGCGCATGCTGGGTGTCACCTTGGCAGACATCAGCGAGGCTGTGCGGCGGCACTACCGGAAAGAGTTTCTGGGGACACACAATGTGGATACCGGCAAGGGTTGTGAGCAGTGGATACGTCTGGTATTGATTCCCGAAGATGATTCCGATGGATTCGACGCGGCTTCGGTCACGGTGACTGCTGCCGGAGGAAAGTTGCTCCGTCTGGACGAGTTGGTGTCGGTGGTGCGCATGGAAGAGTCTCCGCAGAGTTATTTCCGCATCAATGGGCTGAACTCTATTTACCTTTCCATTACTGCGCAAGAGTCTGCCAACCAGTTGCAGCTGAGCAGGGCGGTCATGGACGAGATGGATGAGATTCGCCGGGTGCTTCCCGTCGGCTATGAAATACATACCGGTTATGATGCTACCGAATACATCCGGGAGGAGCTGGACAAGATTTATTTCCGTACCGGGTTGACGGTGCTGATTCTGCTTGTGTTTGTATGGCTCATTACGCGCAAGTTGAAATATCTCTTTCTGATTGTCACCAGTCTGGCGGTGAACATTGCGGTGGCGCTTATTTTCTATTATCTTTTCGGATTGGAGATGCAGTTGTATTCGCTGGCTGGAATCACTGTTTCGCTGAATCTGATGATAGATAGTACGATTGTGATGACCGACCATATCCTGCACAGGCGCAACCTGAAGGCTTTTATGTCGGTATTGGCGGCTACGCTTACCACAATGGGGGCGTTGGTCATCATTTTCTTTTTGGATGAGAAGATACGGCTCAATTTGCAGGATTTCGCGGCAGTGGTGATTATCAATCTGGCAGTATCCTTGATGGTGGCGCTGTTCTTTGTTCCGGCCATGATTGAGAAGGTCAAGCTGACAAGGAAGGGGAGAGGAAGCAGGCGAGGCCGTAAGCGTTCGTTCCCTCGTCCCCTCGTTCTTTTGTTTTCTTTTCAGAAACGTTTTCCGGTCTATTTCGCGCGTTTCTATTCCGTCCTTATCCGGTTTCTTTGCCGTTGGCGTTGGGCGGTGTGCTTGTTGCTGCTTCTCGGCTTCGGTCTGCCGGTTTTCTTGTTGCCCGATAAACTGGAAGGAAAGGGCAGATGGGAAACGCTTTATAATGAGGTTTTCGGTTCTTCGACTTATAAGGAGTCTGTGAAACCTGTTGTAGACAAGGCTTTGGGAGGCAGTTTGCGCCTCTTTGTGCAGAAGGTGTACGAGGGCAGCTATTTCACCCGCAACGAAGAAGTGGTGCTTTACGCCAATGCCAATCTGCCCAATGGCAGCACGCTTGAACAGATGAATACGCTGATGAAGCGCATGGAAACCTATCTGAGCGGCTTTAAGGAAATCAAACAGTTTCATACCTCCATCTATAATTCGCGGCGGGCAAGCATCGCAGTCTATTTTAAGAAAGAAGCCCAGAACAGCGGGTTTCCCTATACGTTGAAATCCAATATGATAAGTAAGGCGCTTGAATTGGGTGGCGGTAGCTGGGGCATCTACGGATTGCAGGACCAGGGATTCAGCAATGATGTCCGCGAAAATGCGGGCTCCTATCGCATTAAGATGTACGGTTACAATTACGATGAATTGTATGAATGGGCAGAGAGGCTGAAAGCCAAGTTGCTGACGCATCGCCGCATCAAGGAAGTGCTTATCAATTCGGAATTCTCATGGTGGAAAGACGACTATCAGGAATTCTACTTCAACCTGAACAAAGAGCGCATGGCGCAGGAAGGCATTGCCGCACTGGATGTCTTTGCCGCAGTGCGTCCTATCTTTGGCAGGAATGTAGAGGTCGGTTCGGTGACGACGGAGCAGGGGACGGAAAAAATCAGGCTCTCTTCCCGCCAGTCGCAAGAGCGTGATATCTGGGCGATGCAGTTCTTCCCCTATAATGCAAGTAGCGACAAACACTACAAGCTTTCCGAACTGGCTACGGTGGAAAAGGGGCAGATGCCGCAAGAAATTTCCAAGGAAAACCAGCAGTATCGCCTCTGCATTCAGTACGAATATATCGGTTCCAATGAGATGGGGAATAAAATGCAGAAGCGGGATTTGGAGGAGTTCAACAAACTGCTGCCGATGGGCTATACTGCCGAGTCGGACAGTAACAACTGGGCGTGGGGCAAGAAGGACAATAAGCAATATTTGCTTCTGCTGGTGGTGATAGCTATCATTTTCTTTACTTCCAGTATCCTGTTCAACTCGCTGAAACAGCCGCTTGCCATCATCTTTGTAATTCCCGTTTCCTACATCGGCGTGTTCCTTACATTCTACTGGTTCCGGCTGAACTTCGACCAAGGCGGCTTTGCCTCGTTTGTCCTGTTGTGCGGTATCACGGTGAATGCCAGCATCTATATCCTGAACGAGTACAACAGCATCCGCCGCCGTTTTCCCCGTCTTTCCGCCCTGCGTGCCTACGTCAAGGCGTGGAATGCGAAGGTCGTTCCTATTTTCCTCACGGTAGTTTCTACCATTCTGGGATTTATCCCTTTCATGATAGGTGAGGACAAGGAGGCTTTCTGGTTTCCATTGGCGGCGGGTACCATTGGCGGACTGGTGATGTCCGTCATCGGTATCTTCTTTTTCCTGCCGGTGTTTGTGCTGAGGCGGCGTAATTTTCTTAGGAAATGATTACTTTTGCTCGATTTTGTTACCAGAATGGATTATTGCTTTTAAGGGAAAATAATCTCTGCCTAGTTTTATCATTTTTGCTTCCACAGCGGAAATGCGCCGAAAAGTAAGTTAATATCTTGTTTGTTAGTGTATTAATAGAATGTACAGCATTTTGCAAATATCTTGTTTACACGATAAGCGTTTCGTGTAAACACGGTATTAACTTCGTAAAAGACCGTTTACCGATAGACTGCAGCTGGGCTCATAATAGGAATAAGATAGGTGCACAGTATGGGGAAACTATGAGTATAATAGGTGTTCAACGGTTATGAAGCACCTTGTTGACGGTCGTTAGTCGAGTGGTTGACGGCCGTTGGCAGAGCGCATCACGGCTGATAGGCGCTGATAACTCCGTACAGAAAATGGAAAGGAAGCCTATGTAAGGGGAAACAAGCTCTGAGCTATTTGTTTTGTTTGTCACATTTATCTTGTTTCTGTACATTATTGAAGCGTTTTTTTGTATCTTTGAAGGGAGGGGCCGTAAAAAAGCTTGTTCTCATCCAAAGTTTAATTATATATACATGAATTATGAAGCGATGTATAGTGCTGTTCATAACATTCTGCTGTACAGTTATTTTTAATGCACAGGCAAATGGCATTGTGACTGATGGAGAAAAAGGATTGCCGTTGGCTGGTGTGAATATTTATCTCCAAAAGGATTCTGTGGGCATAGGAGTTATACGTAATGATAATCTGGTAAAGAACATGTTCATATGAAAAAACTGCTATATCTTGGACTTTTGTCCGTTTGCGTACTGTTAGGTTCTTGCGTAGAGAAGAACGTATCCAATGTTTTTGATAAGGTAGAGGGGTATATGGATGTATGTCCTGACAGTGCATTGCTGCTGTTGGAGCAAATCCCTCATTCGGAGGAGCTTCGTGGGAAGCAGCGGGCGGACTATGCACTGCTGCTGACGCAAGCGCGTGATAAGAACTATTTAGACAGCTTGCAGTCGGACTCGTTGATAAAAATTGCGGTAGATTATTATAAGAATGGGGAGGATAAGGTGAAAGCGGGGAAGGCATTGTTTTATTATGGTAAGGTGATGCATTTGCAAGATAATGATACATTGGCTATACAAGCTTATTTGAGCGCTTTGGCTAAATTGGAGAAGACGGAAGAATATAAGTTGCAGGGATTTGTACATGAATATATCGGTGTTTTGAATACGGACAGAAAGCTATATAAAGATGCTCTCGACAATTATCAAAGTTCAGCGTATTGTTTTCAAAAGGCTGTTGATACTTTAGGAGTTATATATGTTTATCGGGATATTGCTCGTATTTATTATGTAGAACAGAAATATGACAGTGTTTATACATTTATACAGCGGAAAATAAAAATTTCTTTAGAGAGTATGTCTACTTGGATATGCAAGATATATTGGCTGCCCCTATTGATAGAAAAACGATATTTAGGCATCGGACTTTGAATGATAATTTTTTCGGTAAGTTAACAATTTATCCTTCGGGAGAAGTCTATGCTAATGTGAATTGCAGTGTATTAGGAAATATACAAGATTTATCTTTAAAGGAACTTCTCTATAAAGAAATAACAGAAGGAAATGCTTGGCTTAGAATTAGAGGCAATGAAAAACCTTGTAACCAATGTGTTAATAGGGATTTATGTCCCTCTGTCATGATGGTTTGGAGTCGTAACCAGAATGTGAAAGCCGGTGAAACGGTTTTCACGATTCAGCCATCCGACAGTTCAAGGGTATTAGGTAAGGCTCTACTTCCTTTGCAGGGTTCGGGTAAGGTACATGTGGGACAGCGGGTGCATATACGTCTGAATAATTATCCCGACCAGGAGTTTGGCTATGTAAAAGGGCAGGTCGCAAGTATCTCTCCTGCTCCAACGGAAGAGGGAATGTATATAGTGGAAATATCTTTGCCTGACGGCATGCAGACCAACTACGGCAAACAGCTGCCTGTTTCGCGTGAGTTGAAAGGTACGGCAGACATTATCCTTGCTGACAAGAATGTACTGGAAAGGTTGTTGGTTCCGTTGAGGAAAGTGGTGGAATATGAAAAATGAAGTACTTATTCCGTCGTCTTCCCCCTTGCATCCAAATACCCTCTTTTAAACATATCCACGAACAGAAAGAATAGTGACAAGAGCAGTGGCCCGAAGATGATACCCATAAATCCGAAGAGGGACAAGCCGATTACAACTCCGAAGACAGTGATAAGCGGATGAATGTCTGCCATTTTCTTCTGGATGATGAAGCGTATCAGGTTGTCGAGCTGTGAAATGACTGCACCGCCATAGATGGCCAGCCCGATAGCTTGAACCCAGTTGCCTATCAATGCCATGTAGACAGCTATCGGAAACCATACCAGCGCTGTTCCTACCATTGGGATGATGCTGGCGAAGCAGGTCAGGAAACCGGCGAACAAGATGTTGGGAGCACCGAAAATCCAGTATCCTGTCATGGCCACACTGCCTTGTATGACGGCAAGTAATGGGATGCCGATGGCATTGGAACGGACAATCATGTTGATTTCGTGGATGACGTTTTGTGTATTGTCATCGTTGAACGGCAGTAGGTCGTTGACGTACTGTTCCATCTTTTTGCCCCCTATCAGCATGAAGTAGAGTACAAAGACCAGTACGAATATGTTGACGGCAAAACTGCTGATACCTTCCATGATGGCTTGCCCGATGCGGGGAAGAATTGAAATGACGTATGCCACCGTGTCTTTCCCCAAGATATAGTAGCCGGTTTTGGCTTTAATGATGTTGGCCGCTTCTTCGAAAGGAGTTATAATGGCTTGCGGGTCCAGATTGATGTTTTGCAGATTGATTACGGCCAGCCATACCACCAGTCCAAGCGGAACCAGAAAGCAGAGAACGGCCTCTGCTGTGATAAGGGTGGCGGCTATGCTGCGTTTCATTTTCCGTCTGTCCGACAGGTATATCATCTGTTTCCTTACCAGGATGTAGATGGTCAGTGCTCCCAGCAGGCCTCCCAGGAATGGAGCGATTTGTCGGAAAAGGATGATTCCCAGTCCGAGGATGATAGTTATTAGCGAATATTTCCAGTATAGTTCTTTTGTACTCATAATATTTATGCTTTGTCTGAATAAGAAACAAAAGAAGCATCGGAAAGGTTGGAAAGCAGTAGTCGGAAAGCAGAACTTTATCCTTCGTCCAGCCAGCCTGTCCCCTGACGTATAATTTCAGCTTTTCCGTTGGTGCAGTCCACTACAGTGGAACCTTCCGTCCCGCCAATACCGCCGTCGATTACCAAATCGACGATATTGTTGAACTTTTCTTCAATCAGTTCCGGATCTGTGCAGTATTCAATGTCTTCATTGTCATCATGTGGCAATGTCGTTGTCATGATGGGGGCATCCAGCAGGCGGGCTATTTCTTGAATGATGGAATTGTCGGGCATGCGGATGCCGACTTCTTTACGGTTGCGGAATATTTTGGGTAGCCGGGTGGTGCCGTTCAGGATAAAGGTGAAGGCCCCGGGTAGATTACGTTTCATTAGTTTGAAGGTGCTGTTGTCTACTTTGGCATATTCGCTTATTTTGCTTAGGTCGTAGCAGATGATGGAAAGATTGTTCTTCTTGGGGTCGATATCCTTGAGACGGCAGATGCGCTCGATGGCTCGCTCTTTCAGACCGTGGCAACCGATAGCATACATGGTGTCGGTGGGATAGATAATGATACCCCCGTCGTTCAGTAGATTGATTACTTGTTGCAAATCGGCAGGATTGTTGTTTTTCTCATAAAGTTTCAGAAGCATGGCGACAATGGATTTGAGTAATACATGCAAAAATACTAAATAATCGGCTTATAAACAAGAGAATCACCTTTTTAGCATCTCTTTTTCCAGTTTCTTTATTTTTTTCCAGGCCTCCTTGAATTTGGGACAGAGGGTGACGGCTTTTTCATAGTTTTTCATGGCCGCCTCCTTCATGTCATGTTTCAGGCATTCGTCACCCATAAGGATGTATTCGCGGGCATACTTCACGAGTGCTTTCTCTTTCTCCAATGCTGCTTGTTTCAGTGCACGGTTTTCCTCTCTCAGCCGGTTGATGATGTTCAGCTTCCGGCGGATGAGGCGCTGCACGTTGGGCTTCTCGATGTCGTAGCGGGAATGGATGGCTTTGAAAAATTCATCCAGGAAAGTGCCGAAGTCCCCTTTGTCGAAGGCTTTGGCGGCAGCAACGTATTGAACGTCTGCCTGTGCTTGCTTCAAGGCGCGGTCGATGGCGGTGCGGTTGTTGAAGCGTTCGGAGAAACTGACAATCTCCGGACGCACGAATACATCGGCACGGCTGATGGGCTTTTTCAGCTGGATGCCTTCCAGCGAGGTACAGCGGCTGAGGGCTACATATGCCTGCCCACCGGCAAACACGCCACCGGTAAAGTCGATGACTACCCGGCTGAAGGTCAGCCCCTGGCTTTTGTGGACGGTGATGGCCCATGCCAGGCGCACGGGATATTGTGTAAAGGTACCCAGCTCTTCCTCTTCAATCTGTTTCTTTTCTTCGTTGTATTTGTAGCGGATGTTTCGCCACGACTCTCGTTTGACGTCACATTCCTTGCCGTCGTCGGTGATGACGTAGAGGGTCTCTTCAATAGGGTCGAAGCCGCTGATGACGCCGATGGTGCCGTTCACCCAGCGGCGGTCGAAGTCATTCTTGATGAAGATGATCTGTGCGCCCGGTTTCAGTACCAGCTCTTGCGAGGTGGGGAGGCTGCTTTCGGGAAAGTCTCCCATGATTTCGCCGTAGAAGGTGACCGGTTCACCGGGAAGTTCCGCCAGTTTCTTGTCGTTGATGTAGTCCACATTGTCGCGGCGGGTGGCGAGGGTGATGTACATGTCGGCTTCCGATTGTTCTATTGAGGTACCATAGCGGGTGTTGAGCAGTTGAAGTTCGGTAGAGCCGACGGTATTGTTGCGGATGTGGTCCAGCACATGGATGAATTTGCTGTCCGTTTGCCGGTATACTTTTTGCAATTCGATGGAGACAAGGTCTATCTGACCGAATACCCTGGCAGAGAAGAAATAAGGAGTAGGATAGAAGCGGTTCAGTATTTCCCGCTCATCTCCTTTCACAACGGGTTCCAGCTGGAACACATCGCCTACCAATAGTATCTGTTTGCCGCCGAAGGGTTCGCGCAGGTTGCGGGAATAGACTCGCAGGATGCGGTCTACGGCATCGATGATGTCGGCACGTACCATGGAAATCTCGTCGATGATGACCAATTCCAGCTCTTCCAGCAGTTTGCGGTGGGGCTTGGTGTATTTGAAGAATTCGTGGATGCGTCCCCGTTGCAGACTGAAGTTCGGGTCGTCGGGCAGCAGGGGGTAGAAGGGCAGTTTGAAGAAACTGTGCAACGTGCTGCCTCCGGCATTGATGGCAGCTATTCCGGTAGGGGCAAGCACTACATGCTTTTTCTTCGTATTCGCGCAGATGTACTTCAGGAAGGTCGATTTGCCCGTACCTGCCTTGCCTGTCAGGAAAACAGATTGACGGGTGTACTGGATAAGTTTCAAGGCATCTTGAAACTCTTTGTTCTGTGTGTCTGGGACGAAGTTCAAAATTCAATAGCTTAAAGAACCGACAACTCGGGAATTCTCAAATTATGTGGAAATGTTTCAGCGCGTTGGCTATTCCATTCTCGTCCACACTGGTAGTGACGTAGTCGGCAACGGCTTTCACGTCATCGTTGGCATTACCCATGGCTACGCCGATACCGGCATGGCGCAACATGCTGATGTCGTTTCCTCCGTCGCCGAAGGCCATGGCTTCTTCCAGCTTGATGCCGAAGTGGCGGATAATCTGGTCGATACCGTTCTGTTTGGTGTTTCCTTTGGCTGTCACGTCTGCGAAGGCGGGATGCCAGCGGCCCATCTCGCAGTGGGGGACGGCGGGCAGGATGATTGCTTCTTCTTCGGCATTGATAAAGGGAGTCAGCTGGAAGAAGGCTTTGTCCGCATGGCTGTCGGTATAGGGTTTTGTCTCGATGGGGTCTACTTTCAGTTGGCGGTGGAAGATTTCCTCCACTGCTTCGTCGGGCTGGTTCACGCAGATGTCGTGCTCTCCCACCAGAATGCAGGGGATGCTGCGTTCGTGGCAGAAAGCTGTCAAGGCATCCACTTCCGCTGTCGGTATGGGGCTTTTGTAGATAACGGTATCTTCTACAAAGCAATAGGCGCCGTTCATCGTAATGTAGCCGTCTATCAGATTCCGTTCCTGCAAGGCGGACAAGTTGTTGATGATGACGCGCGGACGTCCGGTAGAAATGAAGATATGTATGCCTTTGGCCTTGGCGGCGGTCAGCGCTTCAATGGTGGAAACGGGAATTTCGTGGGTCTTGAAGCTGACCAAGGTTCCGTCGATGTCAAAAAACAGAGCTTTTATCATAAGAGTTTCTTTTATCTTGTATCTTGTGCGCGAAATTACTTAAAAAAGCGAAGATATTTCGTACTTTTGCGCGCAAATAAATGATAAATAACAAATGAAGAAACATTCTTTTAAAGATTGGATGATAGCGGTGCGTCCGTGGTCATTCCCCGCCTCCTCGATGCCGGTGGTGGTGACGTTGGCATATCTGTATTGGATGCGGCAGGACATAAACTGGGTGAACGGTCTCTGGGCATTGCTGAACATTATTGTGTTTCATGCTGCCGGGAATACCTGGAGTGATTACTTTGACTATAAACACAAGGTCGATGCAAAGGACACCTTCGGTGCCAAGACCCTGACCGACGAGATGTTTACGCCGCGCGAGATATACCGCTTGTCGATGGCATTGCTGGCAGTTGCCTTTGTTGCGGGTATCGGCCTGCTGTGGCGTACTGGGTTGCCGTTGCTGTACATCGGTATAGGCGGCGCGGCTTGCTCGTTGCTTTATCCGCCGCTCAAGTATCGTGCGTTGGGCGATGTCGTCATCTTTTTGGCGTATGCCTTGCTGCCGACGTTAGGCACCTGCTATGTGGCTACGGGAGCAGTTGACTGGAATGTCTTGTGGATAGCTCTGCCGGTGGGACTGATTACGGTGGCCATTCTGCATGCCAACAATACACGGGATATGCGTACCGATGCCCGTGCCAAGATTCAGACATTGGCGATGAAGCTGGGAGGAAAGGTGTCGATGTACGTTTATTGTGCCGAAGTCCTTTTCCCTTTCGGCTGGATAGCCGGACTGATAGCTGCGGGAATTCTTCCGCTATGGACACTGCTGGTGATGCTGGCACTGGTTCCTGCCATTGGCAATGTCAGGGTGGTATCCCGTTTTCCCGGAAAGGGGGAAGGTGCCATAGCCGGTCTGGATGAGATGACGGCAAAACTCCAGTTGCTGTTCGGTCTGCTCTTCACGTTGTCGTTCGTTGTGGCCGGTCTGCTGTCATGAAGAAACTGATTTTTACCATTCTGCTGGCTGCCGTGCTGTGGACGGTCATGTTCTCGCCTTGGACGGCTCCTTTCGTGAATTTCTGGTGGATGATGACCGGTTCTGCGCTCACGCTGTCCGTGTTTGCTACCTTGTTCAATCCCGGCTGGTGGCGGGAGGTGAAATGGAGTTTGCCGAATGCCTTGTTGGGAGTTGGCATTGCTGTTGCTTTGTGGGGTGTTTTCTGGTTGGGCGACAAGGTGTCATCTTGGATGTTCGATTTTGCCCGTCAGCAGGTGGACTCTATTTATGGGATGAAGGAGGGAGAATCTCCCTGGCTGCTGGCGGCATTACTGCTGTTGCTGATAGGGCCGGCGGAAGAGATTTTCTGGCGAGGCTATGTGCAGCGTATACTTTCCGAACGCTGGAATCCGAATGTGGGTTTTGTGGTAGCTACTTTAATTTATGCGTTGGTGCATGCCGGTTCCTGCAACTTCATGCTGGTCATGGCGGCTTTGGTGGTGGGAGCGGCATGGGGAGCGCTATACCGTTTTTTTCCGAATCGCTTTGCTGCTATCATCTTGTCTCATGCAGTGTGGGATGTGGCGGTATTTATATTTTTCCCGATATGATTATTGTTTACAAAAGATAAGGCAGCGGTAATGGGGTGCATACTGAGCCCTATTCAGTCGTATACTGAGCCTATTTCAGTCGTATACTGAATAGGGTTCAGTATACGACTGAAATAGGCTTTATTTATACATACTGATAATCAGGTAGTTGTAAATCTGCTTTCGGGTGGTATAAAAACAAAACAAATTGATTCGTTGAATTAGTGAAACTACAATAAAAAAACAAGCATATGACTTACAATTTTGATGAAGTAATAGAGCGCCGTGGTACCGACTCCGTGAAATGGGATGGCGTGAAGAATGTATGGGGGCGCGATGACCTCCTCCCCATGTGGGTGGCGGATATGGATTTCCGCACGCCTCCGTTTGTGATGGAAGCCTTGCGGAAGCGCCTTGAGCATGAGGTGCTGGGCTATACGTCTGCGTGCGAGGAGTGGTACACTTCCATTTGCGGTTGGCTCAGTCGTCGCCACGGTTGGAACGTCACTCGCGAGATGCTGACGTTTGTACCCGGCATTGTCCGCGGTCAAGCCTTCGCATTGCAATGTTTCACCAATCCCGGTGACCGGGTGATGGTGATGCCTCCCGTCTATCATCCCTTCTTCCTGGTGACGCAGCGCATGGGGCGTGAAGTGGTCTATTCTCCGCTTGACCTGAAAGACGGATATTATCAAATTGATTTCGACCGCTTCCGTAAGGATATACAAGGATGCAAAGTATTGATTCTCTGCAATCCCCATAACCCGGGCGGGCGTGTATGGACGGTGGAAGAACTGAAGCGGATAGCCGACATCTGTAAGGAAAGCAATACATTCGTCATTTCCGATGAGATACATGCCGACTTGACTTTACCGCCTTATAAGCATCATCCGTTTGCCACGGTTTCAGAAGCTGCGGCGCAGAACTCCCTCACCTTCATGGCCCCCAGCAAAGCATTCAATATGCCGGGATTGGGAAGTTCGTACGCCATTATCCTCAATGAAGACATCCGCCACCGTTTTCAAGGGTTCATGGAAGCAGGCGAGTTCTGCGAGGGACACATGTTGGCCTATATCGGTGCGGCGGCTGCCTATATGCATGGTGAGGAGTGGTTGGAACAGCTGTTGGACTATATAAAGGGTAATATCGACTTCACGGAGAACTACCTGCGCGAGCATATTCCGGGCATCGGCATGATACGTCCACAGGCTTCCTATCTGATTTATCTGGACTGCCGGGGATTAGGGCTGACTCAGGAGGAACTGGTGCGGCTGTTTGTGGACAAGGCGCATCTTGCACTGAATGACGGAACCATGTTCGGTGAACCGGGCAGGGGCTTTATGCGGTTGAATATCGGTTGCCCGCGTTCGGTACTGGAGCAGGCATTGAAGCAACTGGAAGCTGCGGTTGCAGGCAGATGACAACTGCGTTTGACGGATTGAATAAAGAATGATTTAGACAGAGGAACATAGGAACAAAAACATAAGAACAGAAGGAAAAAAATGTTCTTTTGTCTGAAAACACATCTCCTATATATGAATCGATTACCTTTCCTGGGACTGTTGTTTGCATTGCTGTGCCTCGTTTCCTGCCGGCAGATGAACGATGTGCGTCTGCTGTATCTGGCAGAAGAGCAAGTGGAAATGAATGTGGACAGCATTTCTGCGTTGCTGTCGCAGATAGAGAAACCCTCGCAGCTCTCGGGTGAAGAGCGGTTGTTGTATGGATGGCTGAATGCCTATGTGCACTGTAAGCGGAAAAACTCGATGACGGAAGATTCCCTGATATTGCCTGCTTCCGATTATTATGCTTTTTGCAACGACACAGCGAAGAACCTGCTCTCCTACCAACTGAAGGCCTGGTATTGGCATTGGCTGAAAAAGCACGGACAGTGTATGGCTGCCATTGACAGTGGCATAGCTCTTGCCAAAGCCTTGCAGGATACCGGAAGAATGGCTGATATGCTGAGTGATAAGGCATATTGGTATGTGTACGTCTGGAAAGATTATGAGAAAGCCATAGAAACTTTCCGTGCTGCCATAGCCCTGAATGCAAAGGCCGAGAACTTCTTCTCCATGGGTATTGCCCTGGGGCTGAATAAGAATGATTCTGCACCTTACTACATGGAGCGTAGCATAGGATTGGCAATGCAGTCGGGAGATACTAACCGGATAGTGCATTATTTGCGCAATTATGCCCAGTTGCAGGCCTATTCCTTTGATGAACCTTCGGGGGCGATAGCCACCATTCGCCGTATGGAACAGTATGTCGTCGATCCGGTGCAGTTGCGTATGGGAGATTTGGTAAAAGTGGAGGTGTTCTTGAAAGAAGGACTGATTGATTCGGCAGAATACTATTTGAATAAGGAGAGAGAACACAGTGAAGGCAGGAACAGGTTTCTGACGGAAGAGAATATGGTGGCAGTATACAGGGCATTGATAGATTATACACGTTACCGTACGTTTGATGTGCTGGATGTGGCTCGTTATAACGATTCTGTGGCCAATGCCCTTACCGCAGTGCAAAGCACAGTCCGGCGTAAGGATGAGTCGAAGGAGACGCTTTCGCAAGCCAACCTGATACTGACGGTGGAACGGAAGCAGGCACAGTTGAATTTGTTGCTGGCACTGTTGGTACTGGTACTTGCGGGTGGCGGTGCATTTCTTTATGTCCGTAACCGGCGCGATAGGCTGATTGAAGCGGAAGAACGGGCGGAAACACTGACCCGGCTGTTGGAAGATGCGACAAAGAGCCGGTCGAAGGAGGAGGACGGACAGTTTTTCCGGAAAATACTGTTGCAGCAATTAGGCATGATACGGCTGGTGGCTAAACAACCTACCTCACAGAATCAGGAGCTGCTTCGCCGCATTTCGGGTATTACCAGCCATGAACTGCCGGTAGAGAGTTTGCTGGTTTGGGAGGATTTGTACCCCATCATAGACCGGATTTATGATAACTTCTACACAAAAATGAACAGCCGTTTCGGTGATGTGCTCATCGACAAGGAGAAACAGCTTTGCTGTCTGCTTTGTGCGGACTTCTCGACGAAGGAGATTAGTGTGGTGACACAACAAAGCATTCCCACCATCTACCAACGGAAAACGACTATCCGCAAGAAGCTGGGGATGGGAGAGAAAGAGGGCATTGTAGAGTTTATGAAGAGCATATAGACCGGAAAAGGCCTGATATAGACTATTGCAAATTTAAAGTGCTTCTATACAGTGATTTGTAGTCTGAAAATATAGACTTTTTATTCCTCGATATAGACCGTTTGAGGCATGTTTTACCCCTACCTTTGCATCAGTGAAATACAAAAGGTGAAACATTAAAATCAAACGCATAATGAAAAAGAATCTACTGAACAACGTTAGAAAAAGAGTGATGGTATGGATGGCCTTGGCAAGTATGGCCACTTTCCTTTCCGCCCAGACTTATCGGCTTTCCGGTTGTGTGCAGGACGAGAACCGCCAACCGGTAGAGGTGGCGAATGTGCTGCTGAAGCAGGCAAAGGACAGCACCTATATTACCGGCATGCTGACCGACACACAAGGCTGTTTCTCTTTTGACCGGCCACGGGGAGAATACTTGCTGCATATCACCCTTATCGGGAGTGAAGACCTCTACCTGCCCGTTGTGTTGCGAGGAAACAAAAACGTTGGCGAATTGACATTGAAATCTTCTTCCGCCTCGCTGGACGAAGTGACCGTTACGGCCGCGCGTCCCGTTATCAAGCGTCTGGTGGATAGGGTAGTGTTCGATGCACATAATACCATAGCCTCTGCCGGAGGCAGTGCACTCGACCTTCTGCGTGAAGTGCCCGGTCTGCAGGTTGGACAAAACAGCATTGGTATTATAGGTAAAGGGGGGATTAGGGTTTATATCAACGACCGTGAGACGAAGCTGTCGGGAGATGAACTGATAGATTACCTCCGTTCCTATGACACCTCCCAGATACTGAAGGTGGAGGTGATTACCACGCCTCCGTCCAAGTACGATGCCGCCGGAAATGCAGGCATCATCAATATTCGCTTGAAGTCACGTCCCAAAGATTACGTGGGTGGTACGGCTTCCGCTTCCTACAGCGCTGGTGAAAAGGACAATTACGGATATGGAGGGGTAAGCCTGAACCTCAGCAAGGGGCGCGTGTCATCCTTCCTCAACGGGGGTACTACGCAGGGCAACTATGAGACGCGTGAGAAGAATTACCGCTATTTTCCGCAGAACATCTGGAACAGCCGTGCCGACTACACCAATTACATGAATAGCTTCTACCTTCAGGGAGGTGTGGATGTATCGTTGGAACGGGACTGGAGTGCAGGTATGCAGGCCATCTATAATCACAGTGCCCCCAAACCGGGCAACGCCCTTTCATGGACGGAAGTTTACGATGCCTCTACCGCCGTACTGGATTCTCTGCTGTACTCCAACAGTGACAAGGATACCGGTTCCGACCGCCTCAATCTGAACTTCCATACCGATAAGGTCTGGGATGACAAAGGCAAGAAAATGACTTGGGATGTGGATTACCTGCGTGACAACCGGGACGAAAATATGGGCTTTCTCTCGAAAACCCTCCTGCCTGACGGTACGGAGATTCCGGGTACAAACTTCGATTACAACTATCTGCAACATCGCAAGGTGGATGTAGTCTCCTCCGCTCTTGATTTCATCCTTCCTTTTGAAAAGTACAAGATAACGGCAGGTGCCAAGGTCTCCTTTACCAACACTCGCAACGATATCAATTACGATACGTCGGACCCTACGCTGGTGCAGGATGATTATTTCCGTTACAAGGAGCAAATCTATGCCTTATATGCTGATTATAGCCGTGAATATTCCGAACGTTTTTCCATGCAGTTGGGCTTGCGTATGGAGCACACCCGCACTACCGGTATTTCCGAAGCGAAGGATACGGAGGACAAGCACGACTATACGCGCTTGTTCCCTACTGTCTATCTGCTTTATTCGCCTACAGACGGGAATGCGCTGAACTTCAGTTTCTCCAACCGCATCTCCCGTCCGTCGCAGAATATGGTCAATCCTTTTCCGTTCTATCAGAACAAATATACGTATGCCTGCGGGCGTGAGGACTTGAAACCCAGCTACACTTACAATGCAGAACTGGGATATACGTTGAAGAACAATTTCAATGTTTCCGCTTATTATTCTTATTCGGACGATGTATTCTTCCAGGTTGTGGACTTGGATGCCGAAACGAATGTGACTTCTTTCCTTTGGGAGAATTTCATGAAGACGCATGCTTTCGGGCTTAACAATTCGTACACTTTCCGTACCAAATGGCTGCAAGCTTACGCCCAGCATGGAGTGAGCTATCGCCGGACTACCTCCAGCGCTGTCACCACCTCTCCCGAGGAGAAAGGATGGGCTTATGACGCCAGTCTGCGCAACACTTTCTTCTTCAATGAAAAGAAGACTCTTCTGGCTACGTTGTCCGGTTCCTATTCTTCCCGGCAGTATCGGGGCATCTATCTGATGAGCCCCACTTACAGCGTCAGTGCAGGTATGCTTTACCGGTTGTTGGACAATAAGCTCAACCTCAGCCTGAATGTAAACAATCTGTTTGTCAGCCATTCCAAATTGGAAACCATGTCCAACGGGCTGAAGATAATTGCCGACAATCAGTTTGCCTTTACCGGTTTCCGTATCGGTGTATCCTATACTTTCGGTGGTGATATACGTAGCAAGGGCCAGCGGAACAGTAACGAGGATATTCAGAGGAGGCTATAATGCGGAAAGGATGCTACCCGGTTTCTCCCTTTTGCTGCTAAGTAAGAGATTGTCGTACTTTCATTGTGGAGCGTTATTGTATAGGCTTTCTAATGTATATGAAGGGTCATTGGAGAAATACCCTTTGGTCATGACATCTATCACATCCTTTCCATTGTTGACATAAGTTCCTGTGGCGTGATTCATCAGCCCGGAACATTCCCGTCCGGCACCGGCATTGCCGTTATCCCAATAGAATACGGCCATGCCATTGGTGCGTGCAGCTTTGCATACATATTCCAGGTAGTATTTGCGGAATGCTTCAGAACGGTTGTTGTTGCGGTGTACGCACCCCATTTCTCCAATGTATACGGGAATCCCTTTTTCTACATAAGCGGTTCTTAGTGCTGCAAAGATTTTCTCAAGATGCTCTTCGTCTCCCCATTTCTCTTTTTTGCTGAGGGCGCCGGTGTGTCCCCACTCTGCAAATTTATCTTCCAATGCGAAGGTGGCAGGGTCGTAGTAGTGTACCGATATTAACAGACGGTCTTTTGTCGGGTCTGTTGGGAGCTGCAGGTGTTTTATGGTAAGATCAGGGTTTGTGCAATAGCCGCTGATACCTAAGTAGCGGGTTGCATTGTTGCCGCCGGTGGCACGGACGGCATCTACAAAAACTTGTTGCCATTCATTGAGTATGGCATATTGTTTGCCTCCATCGGTGGTGTTGGTGCCGGTACCCCATCTTCCGTCATGAATCTCATTGAGGCCTTCGAAAATTAGGAATTCGCCTTTGTTCTCGAAACGTTGGGCTATTTGTGTCCACATGGATTTGAGTTGCTCTTTGATGGCGTTATTTACGTCTTTGTTTCGTGCTGCTTCTACGATATCAAGCCAGCGGTGCTCATCAAAACCGTCTTCGTGGATGTGGCGGTGTCCGTCGTGATGGATGTTGATAATGGCTTTCAGCCCGGCTCTTTCAGCATATTCCACCACTTCTGCCACGCGGTTCAGCCGGTCTGCGTCAATATGATAGTGCGGGGCTTCGCCTACTTTTCCCAACCAGGTAACGGGGATGCGGACTGATGTAAATCCGGCTTGTTTTACTTTCAAGAGTGTCTCTTGTGTAACTTTGCCGTTACCCCATGAAGTCTCGTCGGCTATTTCGTTTACATGAGCGTCAAGCTGGTTACCCAGATTCCATCCGAGCCCCAGCTCCCTTGCCACTTTTACGGCAGGCAGATTTTCGTCTATGGCAGGTTTGTTCTCTTGTTCATTATTTGCAGCTTGGGTGATGATGATGACGGTTTCCTTTTCACCGGCCGTGATAGTTATGCCGGCTTTACGCGCATTCCCTTTATTGGCTTCTGCTGTAAATGTAAATGACATAAGGTTATCGGAAGAAGTCTTTGATTTCGGTGTCATCCACTCGGCATTGGATTGGGCTGTTGCGACGGGATAGGATGAAACACGGATGGTTATTTCTCCACCGGCAGCTGCGAGGTTCTGAGGGTATACACTTTTCACTGTGAGATAGGGCAACTCCTCTATGGAGGAATTGGAGCTGGAACAGGACAAAATGTTTATGGACAATAGTATTGCCATTACATTCTTCAAGAAGATGAACTTTGTGCTCATAAAATCAGTTTTATAGGTTTATGGCGACAAAGTTAGCGGTAATGGGGTTATGTATAGTTTGAAATTCTGCATATAGAGGTTTGAAATCCTACAAATCAGCCTATATTCATTCTTTGCCCGGTGTATCGGCTGGGTTGGACACCGAAATATTTCTTGAATAGGGTGCTGAAATATTTGGAGTTCACAAAGCCCGTTTGTATGGAAACATCGGTCACCGGTATTCCTTGTTGCAGTAGGGCGGCAGCCTGCTCAAGGCGGATAATACGGATGAAATCTTGCGGGGTATGCCCGGTAAGAGCTTTCAGTCGTTCGTGGAAAAGAGTCCGGCACATGGCCATATCCCGGCAGAGTTGGTCAATGTCGAATTCAAAGTTACTTATGTTTTCTTTCACGATTTGAGTCGCTTTCTCTACAAAGGCACTGTCTGCACTATTGGGCATGCTGGATTGTATAGTAGGCATTTCCTCAATAGTCTTGCTTGTTGGAAGGTCATGCCGCAGTGCAATCTGTGTGTAATATTGCCGCAGGCGTTTGCGGTTTTCTATTTGTGTCTGAATTTTGGCTTTCAGTATATCTATGTCAAAAGGCTTGGCTATGTAGTCATCGGCTCCTTTGTGCAGCCCTTCTATGATGGAAGTTCTGAAGGTCCTGGCAGTGAGCAGTATGACAGGTATGCCCGAAGTGGCAGGATTGCTTTTTATCCGGTTGCACATTTCGTCACCCTGCATGCCGGGCATCATTATATCGGACAATACTAAACTGGGGTATTGCGTTTCCATATATTCCAATGCTTCTTGTGCATTGGATTTGTCTATGACGCAGTAAATAGGTTCAAATATGCGGCGCATATAGAGGCGGAGTTCGTCATTGTCTTCTACTATAAGCAATGTGTCTTTGTCCGAGTCGCAGAGCATGGGGGCTTCCATAGTGACAGGCCTTTCCATAGCAGGAGTGGCAACGGATGCCGCAGAATTTGTGATTGTAGCTTTATTGAGTATGAGCGTAAATTCCGAACCTTGATTCACGACGGAGCTAACCTTGATGTCGCCTTTCAACAAAGTGGCAAGCCGCTTGGCTTGCAATAGCCCCAGACCGATGCCCGGAGTACCGGAACTGATGGCATTGCTGGCACGGAAAAAGCTTGTGAACAGTTTCTTTTGTTCTTTTGGGGAGATGCCGATTCCGGTGTCACTCACGATAATCTTTACTTTGTCTGCTTCGGCTTTCGCTCTGATGCTGATTTTTCCTCCTGCAGGGGTATATTTTAGGGCATTGGATAAAAGGTTGGTGAGTATCCGGTTCAATAATTTCGTGTCGGCCCATACTCCCAACTGACAGTCGATGTTACTCGTCTGCAATGTTTTTTGTTGTTGCTGGCAGAGGGGTTGAAAGATGGTAAGGAGATTGTCTGTAATCTGTTTTAGCGGCACAGCTTCTATCTGGGGTTTCATGCTGGAATGATCTATCCGTTCAAAGTCAAGTAACTGTGATAATATATCCAATAGCTTGTTGAGATTGGAATGTGCCAGTCCGATGGACCGGACGGCATCTTCATGAAGTGTGGAGTCATGGCGTAGTTCGTCCAGAGGAGCCTTGACAAGTGTAAGTGGGGTACGGATATCATGGGCTATGCTTACGAAAAAGGCGATTTTTTCGTTCATATAGTGGCGTACCAACTGTTGTTGTTTACTTTTTATAACTGCTCCTATTATACCCCATAGTGTCATGATGTATAATATCCATGCCCACCAAGTGTTCCACCATGGCTGGCAGATTGTGATACACGTAGTCCGACTGCTCAGTATGAGTCCGCTATTGAGGCTGTATGAACGTATGCAAAGCCGGTATCTGCCTGGCGACACATTTGTGTAGCGCAGTTGTTCATTATTTCCCAGTTTGTTCCAGTTACGGTCGAATCCCTGAAGCATGTATTCGTATGCAATGTCTTCCTGATAGCGGAAGCTTACAGACTCGAATCCCATTGTGAATGAATTATGGCGATATGATAAAATAATGGTGCTATCTGCCAGCATTTGCATGAGTTCTGGGCGCATGCCCGCAGACTCCCTGGCATCTATATTGTCTATTCGGAAGTCGGTGAGTTGTAAGGATGGAGACTGATAGGAAGTCAGTGAAATGTGAGGCTTGAATATCAGTACACCAGTGGTACTTCCCAGTGCTATGCGTCCGTCGGCTAAAAGAGTGGCTGCGGAACGGTTGTAGAACCTCGACATTACTTGCTCGAAATTCTGGTTGTATATCTGCATGGATGGCTGCGGAGGAAGGCATGCCAAACCGTGATCAGTAGTAATCCATAACATATTGCTATGGTCGATGAGCAAGGCACTCACACGGTTGGACGGCAGACGCTGTTCGGTAGAGAATGCCTTTTTTTCAGCAGTTTGTAAGTTATATAAATAAAGGCCTCCACCGTCAGTTCCCAGCCAGACCTGCTCATCGTCTACGAATACTATGGATTGGATGAAAGCATTGAAGTCTTCTCCTTTATTGTCAGTACTCTTAAACAAATGTGTGGATGTTCCGGTCTGTTTGTTTATCAGTACCAGTCCGTCTACTGTACCTACAGCAATGGTATGTGCATCCTTTTGTGCTATGCAGCGTACTTTGATTACGTTGTGTAACTTCCATTGCCGGGTGGAGCATTCCAGTTGCAGCAACTGATTTTCCATTGTCCCTATCCATAAATCTCCGTCTGTATCAAACAGTACTGTAGAGAGGTAGTCGGATGGTAAGCTGCTATTGTCGCTAAGGTAATGGTGTAAAATTTCTCCTTGGCTGTTGAGAAGAAATACCCCATTACCATAAGTACCTGCAGCAATATTATCCTGAGAATCAATGGAGATGCTTAATACCACATTACCTGCAAGTATCTGTCTGCATCGGTTATTTTGGGGATTGTATATGTTGATACCGTCATCGGTGGCAATCCACAGTTCACCGTTGCGCTGCTCACAGAATGCATTTACATTGTCATCGGCTAAGGAGGGCTCTTCTCCTTTGTGATGTCTTAGTAAAGTGGTGGTGGTTTCTTCGGGCATCATGAGAAATGCGCCGCCAGTGTAGGTTCCTATCCATATGTTGTCTTCATAATCCAGGCATAAGGAATATACTCCCATGGCAGTAAGCATTCGGTTGGCACGTGTGAAGAGTGGTTCTGTCTCGCCGGTCAGGTAGTTGTAGGTGTAGACTCCATCTCCGTCAAATCCCAATAGGATGGTAGAAGGTGTCATTTCTATCATGGAACGGATAGGAGTATGAGGAAGAGTTACGGCACCGGTTGCCTGTTCTTGCCATGAGTTGAGGTTGACGCTTTTTATTCCACTATTGAAAGTGCCTATCAATAATGTATCACTGCCTGATGGCACTAAAAGGCTTTGTACATAGGTGCCTGGACAGAGCTTATGCAGTAAAACTCTATCCTTGGAATAGATACGCAGGCCACATGTGCTACCGGTGGCAATACCTTGAGGCAATTCGGTGATATAGGTCACATGGTTTTCTGAATCGATAAGTTGAGGCATTTCACCAAATCGGCAACAATAGAGCCCGGTGCTCAGTCCTATCCACAATTGTTCTTGCGAGTCGATAAGAAGGTGCTGGAGAATCAGGCCCATGTAGATATGTTCTGCTAAATCAAGCCAGAGTTCGAATTGGTCAGTAAGCAAGTTGTATTTGTAAATCTGTCCTACATTGTTATAAGCATAAAGTGAATTGTTAGGACTTATAGCTAACATTGTGGTGCTTCCTGAAGCATCGGATAATTTCTGATTGGTTCCTAGTTGATAGCTTTTCATCGAACGCCCATTGAAACGGTTGATTCCATCAAGTGTGCCCATCCATATAGCTCCCGACTTGTCTGTTGCGATGGAAAAGACCCGTAGGCTGTTCAAACCCTCTTCTGTACCAAATTTCAGGCTGGAAAAGCGCTGGACATACTTGTCTGCATAGGCTGTGGTTGAGAACAGCATGAAGAAAAGTAAGACCAGAGTCTGGAGAGTTTGTTTAGTGCAGATATACATTTGCTATGCAATGTTGGTTAACGAGTACAAAAGTACATTAACTCTGTGAATGTTCAAAACAATAATCCAAATAAGTTCGAATTGTTGAAAGTTTTTGTGTTGAAAATCAGTATTTTGTGATAAAATGTAAGAATTCAAACCTGATATGTAGGGATTCAAACCTGATGAATGGATACTTTGGTGAACTTTGTGACCTGACCAAGAATCTGGCTTACAAATTTTATTATTAATATTATGAAAGTAAAGAAATGTAAAAACACGTTACTCTGTGGTACACTTACTCTCTGTTTATGGGGAGGTTTTTCGCAAGTGAGAGCTGCTTCATTTGAAAATTTTGCAATAGAACAGCAAAGCAACAAAGTAATAGGTACTGTGAAAGATGAGTTTGGTCCGGTGATAGGGGCCTCTGTCGTTGAAAAAGGAACCAGCAACGGTGTTGTTACCGACTTAAACGGCAAATTCAGTTTAAACGTCAAACCCGGCGCAACGTTAATCATCAGTTTTGTGGGATACAAGCAGCAGGAGGTGAAAGCAGGCAATGCTCCACTGAATATTGTACTTGAAGAAGACAGCAAGATGCTGGGTGAAGTGGTAGTAACCGCTTTGGGCATCAAGCGCGAGCGCAAGGCTTTGGGATACGGTGTGGCCGAGGTACAAGGTGAGGCATTGACCAAGGCCAAAGAAACGAATGTTATCAATTCAATGGCAGGTCGTGTGCCGGGTTTGGTGGTGAGCCAGACCGCGGGTGGAGCCTCAGGCTCTTCGCGTGTAATATTACGTGGTAGCACAGAAATGACCGGTAATAATCAGCCTTTGTATGTGATAGACGGCGTGCCTTTGGATAATACAAATTTTGGTAGCGCCGGTACTTATGGTGGTTTTGACCTTGGCGACGGTATTTCCAGTGTAAATCCCGATGACATTGAGAGCATGTCGGTATTGAAGGGACCCGCGGCATCGGCTCTTTATGGTAGTCGTGCCAGCCATGGGGTAATCCTTATCACTACCAAGAAAGCCAATAAGGATAAAATCAGCGTGGAATACAATGGAACTATGACTTTTGATACCCAGTTGGCCAAATGGGATGATGTCCAGCAGATTTATGGTATGGGCAGTAATGGTACTTATCCCATCAATGCGGTGTCTAATACTAACATGAGTTGGGGGGCCAAAGCTGACGGTACCAATATGCTTAAGTACTTCGATGGTGTGGAACGTCCTTATCTGATAGTTCCAGACAATACTTCCCAGTTCTTCCGCACAGGCTTTACTGCAACTAACAGTGCTATCATTGGGGTGAATAATGGTAAGACCGGTATTCGTTTCACCTATACTGATATGCGTAATAAGGATATTGTACCAAAGACTCACATGAGCCGGGACATCTTCAATTTGCGTGCCAATACCACAGCCGGGAAATTTGACTTGGACTTCAGTGGCAACTATACCCGTGAAGATGTGAAAAACCGTCCGGCATTGGGAGACAGTAAATCAAATATAGGCAAGAATCTGATGACTTTGGCCACCACTTATGACCAGAAATGGCTTAAGACCTATCAGGACGCTAATGGTGAGTACTCCAACTGGAATGGCATGGATCCTTATAATGTGAATCCTTATTGGGATATTTACAAGAACTCAAACAACTCCAAGAAAGATCAATTCCGTTTCAATGGTAAAGTTGTCTGGAACATCACTCAAAACCTGAAGGTACAGGGGACAGCAGGAGCCGAGCTTAATTGGTTTACTTTTGAAGACTATAAGGCTCCTACCACACCGGGATATGAATCCGGCTACTTGCAGAATAATAATTTTCGTAATCGCATGTATAACTTTGAACTTCTGGCCCTCTATAATAACTCTTGGGGAGATTTCGACTTTAATGCGACATTGGGCGGTAACTTGTACAAGGTGAATAACCAGACTATAGTCACTACTGCCAAGGACATGAAGATTCGCGATGTGGTGGCTTTGATGAGCTTCAATGAAGTAAGTGTAGAGCCTTACAGTTATCGTAAGCAGATTAACTCTATTTATGGTGCCGTTAACCTGGGTTGGAAGCACATGCTTTACTTTGATGCAACCCTTCGTGGCGACCAGTCTTCCACATTGCCCGTCAGTAATAACATGTATATCTATCCTTCTTTCTCCGGTAGCTTTGTATTCTCCGAGTTGCTGAAATTGGGTGACAAGCTTCCTTATGGTAAAGTGCGTATGTCGTGGGCGCAAGTTGGTAGTGATACCGATCCGTATCAGTTGGGATTGGTGTATACCAAGTCTAAGTTTGCTTATCCGGGTTATACTATTGGTTATATCAGTAACGGCACTATTCCCAATAAAGATTTGAAACCTACCAAGACCAATTCGTTCGAAATGGGTCTGGAACTGAAATTCCTGAAGAACCGTATCGGCTTGGATTTCACCTATTACAGTCAGCTTAGTAAGAATCAGATTATGGGTATGGCCAGTTCCTCGACTTCCGGTTATGGCTATCGTTTGATTAATGCAGGTGAAATAGAGAATAAAGGTGTGGAAATAGCTTTGAACACTCGTCCGATCCAAACGAAAGATTTCTCTTGGGATTTGAATTTCAACTTCTCGAAGAATAGTAACAAGGTGAAGAAACTGGTGGACGACATGGATATGTTTGAACTGGAAAAGGCTACATGGCTTGACGTACAAGTGGCTGCCAAGGTAGGTGAGAATTTCGGTTCTATCGTAGGTCCCGACTTCCAGCGTAACGAAAACGGTGATATTCTTATCGATCCGTCAACCGGATTGCCTATGTACGACAAGAGCAACCATGTACTGGGAAATGCCTCCTGGGACTGGACCGGCGGTGTCCATACCAACTTCTCCTATAAGAATATTTCACTTTCTGCTGTCTTTGATGTGAAGGTAGGGGCTGATCTTTATTCTATGTCAGCTCGGGCCGCGCATGAGACGGGCAAGAGCATGGCCACTTTGGAAGGCCGCGAAGCATGGTATAAGTCCGAAGAGGCCCGTCAGGCAGCAGGCTATGCCAAAGATTCTCCTGATTGGATGCCCACCGGCGGTTTCATTGCTCCGGGTGTGATAGACAATGGTGACGGTACTTATCGTGAAAATGACATTGTGATTAATCCCGAGAAGTATTGGATGAGTGTCTGTCGCAATGCGCCTTCCATGTTTATCTATGATAACTCTTATGTGAAGTGTCGCGAAATCACATTGAGCTACACCTTGCCCAAGGCTTGGCTGAAGAATGTGGTAGATGGACTGACAATATCGTTTGTTGCTCGTAATCCGTTCATTGTCTGGAAGAATATTCCTAACATTGACCCGGACTCCAACTACAACAATACCACCGGTATGGGTATGGAGTATGGCTCGTTGCCTTCACGCAAGAGCTACGGTTTCAATGTCAATGTGAAATTTTAAGAGACCCCATGAAATTTATCAGATACATTTACTAAAAAAGATATATACAATGAGACACTATAAATCATATATCACAATGGCGTTGGCTGCATTTGCTTTGTTTTTCGTTTCTTGCAGCGATGAGTATATGGAGAACATGAATACCGATCCCTCAAAGGCTGACACCATCGATCCTAACGCACAACTTACCACCGCCCAGCTCCATACTTATGGAGACTTGGAGGTGAGTGAAACTTACCGTAGTTATATTTACGCCTTCAACCAGCAGTTGATGGGCTGCTGGAATACTACAAACTATGGTGGCCGCCATACACTTGACCTTAACGAGATGGGGCATATCTGGCAGAACTACTATTTGAAAAATATCAAGGACCTTACCGATGCACAGGCACGTACTACGGATGATGAAGAGAAGGTGAACATCAATGCGGCTGTCCGCATTTATCGTGTCTATCTCATGTCTCATCTTACTGATATTTATGGCGATGTGCCTTACTTTGAAGCGGGAAGAGGTTTTATTGATGGTAAGTTTACGCCTAGATATGACACACAAGAAGAGATTTATAATGACTTTTTTGTGGAGCTCGACGCTGCCGTAACAGCTTTTGATGGCACCAAAGACCGTATCACTGGGGATGTCATTTATAGCGGCGACATAAACAAATGGAAAAAGTTTGCCAATTCACTCCGCCTGCGTTATGCTATGCGTATCTCGGATGTCAACCCACAGAAAGCTCAGGAAGAATTTGAAAAAGCTTTGGCGGCAGATGGAGGTATCATTGCCTCCGGTGCTGATGACGCACTGATTCCTTATTTGGATATTGCTTTTGACTTTGGTGGCGAAAGCTATTCCGACTATCGTCGTAATGCTTTGTCACAGCGTTTGTATGGTAACGATCCTCGCAATAACCCCAGTTTTATCTGCTCTACTTTTTATAATCAGCTGTTCAATACTGGTGACCCTCGTTTCTATGCTATCATACGGTTCTACTTTGACCAGATAATGAGCACAACCAGTACCGAGGGCCGCATTGACATCACTGAAGAGGTATTGGCGAAAAATATGGCGCATCCACGCGATCCGGGTGCATTTTTCTATGAACCTTGGCCCGAAGCTTATGAGAGCGACCTTATAAAAGAACTGCAGGAAAGCAATCCTGCCATTGAAAAGATTTCCATGGATACGGAAACGGAACCCAAGTTGGCAAGTAACTTTCTAGAGGGTGAAAATCCGGGTGTGGTTATAACTTCGGCCGAAGTGGAGTTTCTGCTGGCAGAGGCTGCTCTGAAAGGATGGAATGTGGCAGGTTCCGTAGAAGAGCATTATAGAAAAGGTGTACGTGCGGCTATGGACTTCTTGACGGACAATTACGGATGTGATAAAATAACTGACGAAGAGTTCGATAACTATATGGCCAATAACATTATTGGTTATACGGCAGAGCAGAAAAAGGCATCTATCAATACGCAGGCATGGATTCTGCATTTCACAAATCCGTTGGAATGTTGGGCTAATTTGCGCCGTTCCAACTACCCACAGCTAAAGTCTCCTGCAGAGTATGGCTTCAGCCAAGTTCTTACGGGGGGGGCAGCTATTCCGGTTCGTCTGTGCTATCCTGTGCTGGAATCTTCATACAATAAGAAAAACTATGAGGAAGCGCTGGAGCGTATGGGAGGTAATAATAGCTGGAACACTCCTGTGTGGTGGGATAAAAATAATGTTCAATAATTTCTGTTCAACATCAAATAAACTATCAATATGAAAAAGATATATGTTATGCTATTTGCCATATTGGCATTCAACGCCTTCGTGGCAAGCTGCAGCGACGAAGAACCGTTCTCTACGGCTACGCTCGATGATGAGCCTCGTATACTCGATCCTACCTTTCCGGACCGGGTTAATGGAAATCTGGCTACATTTGCCAATTTCAGTCGTGATGGCAAATTTTCGATGAAACTCACAGTGACTCCCGCAGACTATACTACCGTAACTTGGTTTGTGGATGGAGAAGAAGTGGCTACCGGTACTGAAATAGAAAAGGAATTTATGGCAGGAACTTATCATCTTAAAATAACAGCTACCACCACTGTCGGAAAATCTACTTACCGTGAGGGGCTTATCCAGGTAAATCCTTTAGCGGATGACCCCAGTGCCACTGAAGTAGCATTCGAACGTATTGTGGCTCCCGGCAATAAAGCTTGTCTTTACGGTGATAATCTGGATAAAGTGGAAAGCATTCTCATTGGTGGAATGGCTGCCATGGATATTACTTATGTGGAGTCGGAAGATGGCAATTATGTGGAATATACTGTACCTGCCGGCTTGTCGGAGGGAGACTATCGGGCTGTTTTTATCGATGCCGAAGGTAATGAATACGGTGCCAATAAAGTGAAAGTGACTAAAGGGGCTATGATTACAATGGGTGCCAACCGTGCTACCGCCGGTGCGGCATGGATAATGACCGGTATAAATCTTGATGCTGTTGCCTCGATTACAATAAATGGTGTGGATGTAGTGGAATTTGCAAAGCAAACAGCCACTTCTCTCACGCTGATTTGCCCGGAACTGGAAGAAGGAGAATATACAGTGACTGGTAAGACTAAGACAGGTGAAAGTATACAATTCTATGCCAACGGCGAGGTTACTACAGAACAGAAAGTTACTATCTCTTCTGAGAAAGCCTTGTGGGAAGGTCATCACTATGTGTCCTGGGACAAAGAGGACGGTGATCCTAATAAGACATTTAATCTGATTCCTCAAGAAGTGATGACTGCCCTTAAGCCAGGGACTGTTTTGCGGGTTTATTACTCGATAGAACCTATGGCGGAATATCATCAGATGCAACTTGCTACCGGTTGGTGGTCAGGGCTGATGGATACGATAGAATTTGGCAAAGGTGGTGTTTACGAACTGATTATTACCCAAGAGATTATTGACAAGATAAAGGCTGAGGCCGGATTCCTTTGTGTGGGACATGGTTACTATGTCGACTTGGTAACGGTTCAATAATTTCTAATAAAGAGCATAAAAATGCATACTTATATTTTACGATTTTTTCTTTTGTTCGCTGCATCTGCCACAAATCTTTGTGCGCAGATGCCCATATATCAAAATCCTGATATGCCTATCGAAGTGCGCGTTGAGGATGCGTTAAGCCGTATGACACTTGAAGAAAAGGTGGCACTTTGCCATGCACAGAGCAAGTTTTCATCGGCAGGTGTGCCCCGTTTGGGTATTCCTGAGTTGTGGATGAGTGATGGCCCTCATGGAGTTCGCCATGAGTTTGAATGGAATACTTGGAATTATGCGGGTTGGACTAACGATTCTATTACGGCTTTTCCTGCTCTTACGGCTCTTGCTGCCACTTGGAACCCGGAGATGGCTGCACGTTATGGCAAGGCTGTTGGCGAGGAGGCACGTTATCGTAAGAAAGACGTATTGTTAGGTCCCGGTGTCAATATCTACCGTACTCCCCTTAATGGGCGTAACTTTGAGTATATGGGTGAAGACCCTTATCTTGCCGGTGTGATGGCGGTTCCTTATGTCAAGGAATTGCAAAAGAACGGTGTTGCGGCTTGTGTGAAGCATTTTGCATTGAACAATCAGGAGCAGTGGCGTGGTACCGTTGACGTTGAAGTGAGTGACCGTGCTCTTTACGAAATCTATTTGCCTGCTTTCAAGCAGGCAATAGTGGAAGGGGGAGCATGGAGCGTCATGGGAGCTTATAACAAGTATCGTGGTCAGCATTGTTGCCATAATGCCCGTCTGCTCAATGATATTCTACGTGATGAATGGGGGTTTGACGGTTGTGTCATTACAGATTGGGGAGGAGCTCACGACACCAAAGAGGCTGCTCTTAATGGTCTTGACATCGAAATGGGGTCTTATACCAACGGTTTGACTTCGGATAATAGCTTGGGGTATAATCTCTACTATTTGGCAGACCCCTATCTGGAGATGTTGAAGAAGGGGGAGTTGCCGATGGCGTCAGTGGATGCGAAAGCGAGGAATATACTGCGCCTGATTTTCCGGACTTCATTGAATCCGAATAAGCCGTATGGCTCACTCTGTACCAAGGAACATTATGATGTGGCTAAGGTTATAGGTGACGAGTCCATCGTGCTGTTGCGGAACAAGGGCATTCTTCCATTACAAGCTGATAAGTATAACCGGATATTGGTGGTTGGTGACAATGCTGTCCGTAGACTTACGGATGGTGGCGGTTCGTCGGAATTGAAACCAAAAGATATGATTTCTCCACTTGATGCACTGCGTGCCCTATATGGCGATAAGATAGAATACGCTCAGGGTTATGCATGTGGCCGTCCCTTTTTTGGGTATGAGGAGGAAATACAACAGACGGTGATAGACTCTTTGCGTGCTGAGGCTGTAGCAAAGGCACGGCGGGCAGATGTTGTTATCTATGTGGGAGGTTTGAATAAAAACGCTTTTCAGGATTGTGAATCTACTGACCGTAAGTCGTATAACTTACCTTTTTCTCAAGATGAATTGATAGAAGAGCTTGTTGCTGTGAATCCAAATCTTGTGATAGCCAATATCAGTGGTAATGCTTATGCTATGCCGTGGTTGGAGAAAGTACCTGCAATTCTGCATATTTCTTATTTGGGAACCATGGGAGGATCTTCGATTGCCGATGTTATCAGTGGTAAAGTGAATCCGTCGGGTAAACTGCCTTATTCTTTTCCGGTAAAGTTAAGCGATTGTTCGGCGCACTCTTTTGGTGAAGGGGCTTATCCGGGTATCGATACTGGCAAGGAAGATGTGTCTTTGACGGATTATCAGCGCAATGTCGGTGTCAACCCTAAAGAAGAGTATAAAGATGATATTTTAGTAGGTTATCGTTGGCACGATACAAAGAAGATTCCCGCTCTTTTTAGTTTTGGCCATGGATTGAGTTATACTTCTTTCAAATACGGCAAGTCTCGGCTGTCATCTAAGACGATGGATGAAAAAGGAAGTATTAAGGTAACAGTGCCTTTGACTAATACGGGTACGAGGATTGGTAAAGAAGTGGTGCAACTTTATCTCGGAGATCCGGTGTGTAACGTTATTCGTCCATTGAAAGAGTTGAAGCATTTTACAAAAGTAGAGGTCGAACCTGATGAAACTGTTCAAGTGGAATTTGTTATCACTCCTGATGATTTGAAGTTTTTTGATGAGGCAAGCCATCAATGGCTAGCTGAACCGGGAGTGTTCAATGTGTATGTCGGGACTTCATCTGCAGATATTCGTTGCATGCACTCCTTTAAATATATATGTGATTGACGCAATAATTCAACGGCAATTAAACATATATGTGAAGAAAACGTACTGCCTAAAAGGCAGTACGTTGCATAATGAATCATTCTTTTGAAGTTTGAAATTTAATCAATATACTTATCTTTGTCTTTTGAATAGATAATTGCCTAATATGAAACCATGATGAAACAGAAACTTCTTTACCTTTTGCCACTCTTCCTATTGTCGGGATGCGGGCAGGCTACTTACAAGAATGCATCTCTGCCGGCAGAAGAACGTGCCGGACTTTTGCTGAAGGAACTGACGCTCGAAGAGAAGGTGTCCTTGATGATGGACAGCTCCAAACCGGTGGAACGTCTGGGCATCAAGCCCTATAACTGGTGGAATGAAGCGTTGCATGGAGTGGCGCGTGCCGGGCTGGCCACAGTGTTTCCCCAACCGATTGGTATGGCGGCATCTTTCTCGCCGGAGACTGTATACGAGGTATTTACTGCTGTTTCTGATGAGGCCCGTGCCAAGAATGCCTACTATACATCTCAGGAAAGCCATGAGCGCTATCAAGGGTTGACGATGTGGACGCCTACGGTGAACATCTACCGCGACCCTCGCTGGGGAAGGGGTATAGAGACCTATGGGGAAGACCCTTATCTGACCAGCCGTATGGGTGTGATGGTTGTAAAGGGTTTGCAGGGCACGAACGATGGAAAATATGACAAGCTGCATGCTTGTGCCAAGCACTTTGCCGTACACTCCGGTCCGGAGTGGAACCGCCATGAGTTTAATGCGGAAAATATCAAGCCCCGTGATTTGTATGAAACTTATCTTCCTCCTTTCGAAGCTTTGGTGAAAGAAGGAAAAGTGAAGGAGGTGATGTGTGCCTACAACCGTTTTGAGGGCAATCCTTGCTGTGGTAGCGACCGCCTGCTGATGCAGATTTTGCGCGATGAGTGGGGATTTGACGGTATTGTCCTTTCGGACTGTGGAGCTATTGCCGATTTTTACAGAGACTATGGTCATAAGACGCATTCCGATGCAGAGTCTGCTTCGGCGGCTGCCGTACTGAGTGGAACGGACTTGGAATGCGGTTCGAGTTACGAGGCTCTGGTAGAAGCGGTGAAGCAGGGAAAGATTGATGAAGAAGCAGTGGATGTAGCAGTCAAGCGTCTTTTGACGGCCCGTTTTGCACTGGGTGAAATGGACGAGCCGGAGAAGGTGTCCTGGGCCGGCATTCCTTTTTCTGTGGTGGCTTCTGCCGGACACGACTCTCTGGCACTCGACATGGCTCGCAAGTCAATGACACTGCTTATGAACAAGGATAATACCTTGCCGTTGAAGCGCGGAGGATTGACTGTGGCCGTGATGGGGCCGAACGCCAATGATTCTGTGATGCAGTGGGGAAATTATAACGGTATGCCTCCGCACACGGTCACCATTCTGGATGGAATTAGAAAAGCCTTGGGCTTTGACGACCGGCTTATTTATGAACAAGGCTGCGGATGGGTGGAGAGAGCTCAGATACAGAGCGTCTTCAACCGTTGCAAGACTGCCGACGGAAAACCCGGATTTACTGCACGCTACTGGAATAACGTGACTCGTGACGGTGAGCCAGTCACTACTGCCCAAGTGACCACTCCTTTCCATTTCTGTACATCCGGTGCCACGGTTTTTGCTCCGGGTGTGAACCTTACTGACTTCTCGGCAACCTATAACAGCGTATTCACTCCCGACCAGTCGGGAGAGGTTGTCTTTGACATCTATGCTTATGGCTCAGGTAGATTGCGGATAAATGGGGAGGAAGTGAGAGGATTCTCCAATCAGCACGGTGGGCAGAAGAGTACTTGTACTTTGCAGGTACAAGCAGGAAAAATGTATGACATTGAACTGGATTTTGAATATTTCCGTAGCGATGCACAGCTGAATTTCGACCTTGGATTTAAGAATGAAGTGGATGTGAGGAAATCTGTGGAGCGTGTGAAGGATGCTGATGTCGTGGTCTTTGTGGGAGGAGTTTCTCCGAACCTCGAAGGCGAGGAGATGGGCGTTGAGCTTCCCGGATTCAGAGGGGGCGACCGTACCGATATCGAGTTGCCTGCTGTCCAGCGGGAACTGATTGCCGCTTTGCACCGTGCCGGTAAAAAGGTGGTGTTGGTGAACTGTTCGGGTTCCCCCATCGGTCTGGAGCCGGAAACCGGGAGGTGTGGAGCTATCCTGCAGGCATGGTATCCCGGTCAGGCGGGCGGTACGGCTGTAGCCGAAGTCTTGTTCGGTGATTACAATCCGGCAGGACGCTTGCCGGTGACCTTCTACCGTAATGTGTCACAGCTTCCTGATTTTGAAGATTATAACATGACCGGCCGGACTTACCGTTACATGACCCAGGAACCACTTTTCCCCTTCGGTCATGGATTGAGCTATACTTCCTTCAGCTATGGTGCTGTGGTGCTTGGTTCGGATAATATAAAGTCCGGCGAGAAATTGAGATTGAGTGTCCCCGTAACCAATACCGGCAAATGTGACGGTGAAGAGGTTGTGCAGGTCTATTTGAAGAAGCATGATGATGCAGAAGGACCGAGCAAGGCATTGCGTGCTTTCAAGCGGGTACATATCCCGGCAGGAAAGACGGTCGATGTAGAGTTTGATTTGGGCGATAAAGAGTTGGTGTGGTGGAATCCGCAAAGCAATACTATGTGCGTTTCCGAAGGCAGTTATGAACTGATGGTGGGCGGTAGCTCGCAGACTGCTGGTTTGCTGCGCCGGTCTTTTGTCATTCAGCCTTGATACATCACTGACAGAGTCAAAAAAAAGTTTTCCGCTTGAGGGTGAGTTATGACCCTCAAGCGGAATTTTTATATACAGGGAATACAGATTCTTAATAATCCTTAATACTATATGTTAACTCCCTTGTTTCTTTGTACTTCTCTAATTTTAATTGATATATTTGTGATATCATAATGATATCAATTAAATTTATAGAATATGGAAACAAAAGAGTATGGTTTCAGTGGTTTTAAGATGAATGGCTTTCTGGCCTTGTTCCTTCATTTGGTAGTGCTTACGGCGGTGATAATCTTTGGTTTTCTCATTTCTGTGCCTACCTTGATTCTCTCGGCGTGTCTGTGTCTGGTATGGTTCATTATGTTTGCCGGCTATATAGAGCTGGAACCGAACGAGGCGCGTGCCATGGTGTTCTTTGGCAAATACAAGGGAACATTCAAAGAGACCGGTTTTTTCTGGGTAAACCCATTCCTTAATAAGAAGAAGCTTTCGCTTCGTGCACGCAATCTGGATGTGGAGCCGATAAAGGTGAATGATAAGATTGGTAATCCTATTCTCATAGGACTGGTATTGGTGTGGAAGCTGAAGGACACTTATAAAGCCATGTTTGAGATTGATTCACAAACAATGGCTGCATCCGCTCCGACAGCGGGTAATGCCAACCAGGTGAGCCTTGGCAATGCGGTGGCCAACCGTATGAATGCATTCGAGAATTTTGTCATGATACAGAGTGATGCCGCCCTCCGTCAGGTTGCCGGTCAGTATGCCTATGATGATAATGAGATTGATACGGAGGAACTGACTCTTCGTTCGGGCGGTGAGGAAATCAATGAACAGCTGGAGCAGAAACTGAATGAACGCCTGGCTATGGCGGGTATGGAAGTGGTGGAAGCCCGTATCAACTATCTGGCTTATGCACCCGAAATTGCCGCTGTGATGCTGCGTCGCCAGCAAGCATCTGCCATTATTACGGCACGCGAGAAGATTGTGGAAGGGGCAGTCTCTATGGTAAAAATGGCGCTCCATAAACTTTCTGAAGAAGAAATTGTTGAACTGGACGAAGACAAGAAAGCGGCAATGGTCAGCAATCTGTTGGTAGTGCTTTGTGCGGATGAGGCTGCTCAACCGGTAGTCAATACGGGAACGTTGAACCATTGATAAAGGATACGGATGAAAGAGATGGGGGTTATAGGACGATGGGCTCTTATACTGCTCTTGCTGGGCAATGTATACGGGGGCTTTGCACAAGATGCGAATACTGCGCGCGCGCAGCACATTTATGAATTGTTTGTGGCAGGGCAAGGTGACAGTATCCATGCGGCATTGAACCGGGAGTTGCAGGAGAAACTGGCTCCGGCACTCTTCAATGATTCTTTCCGGCAAGCAGAGAAAATGTTTGGTAAATTCATATCAAAAGGAGAATGGAAGACCGATTCTGCCCAGGGAATTACTATCTATTATTCCGATGTGGAATTTGAACGTTATAATCTCCGTTTTCTGGTGGCTTTTGATGCTGACGGGGCACTGAATACAATCCGGCTGGTCCCTGCACCTGCTGTTAGCACTGCCCGACCGGTAGCCTATGATAAGACAAAAATGGATGAAAGGGATATTACACTGGGAGCCGACGGCTACAAGCTTCCCGGAACGTTGACTTTGCCCAAGCGGGCAGTCGGTCCGGATGCATGCAGGGTTCCTTGTGTTATTCTGGTACATGGTTCGGGGCCTCACGACCGTGACGAGACGATAGGTCCCAACAAGCCTTTCCGTGACCTTGCCTGGGGATTGGCGGAACGCGGCATTGCTGTCGTCCGCTATGAAAAACGGACAAAGGTATATGGTGCGGCTTGCGTTCCTGCCGGTCGCGAACTCGATTATGATACTGAGGCCGTGGACGATGCCGTTGCCATAGTGGAGCAGGTAAGGGCTTTGCCCGGGCTGGCTCCTGACAGTGTGTATGTGTTGGGGCACAGCCTGGGAGGTACATTGGCTCCCCGTATTGCCGGGCGTTCGAGAGGTTTGGCAGGTATCATTATCCTTGCCGGACTGGCAAGACCGCTTGAAGATGCTCTTGAGGAACAGGTTTATTATACCTCTTCTTTGACGGATTCTTCAGTCAATGTAAAGGCTCAACTTGATGAGCTGAAACAACAATTGGCTAATGTCAAAAAGCTTGGTACGGAAGAGTTTGATGAAACGATTTCCTTGCCATTGGGGCAGCCCCGCTCATATTGGCTGTTTGCCAATGCTTACAAACCGGTGGAAGTTGCCGCTAAACTAAAGCTGCCTATATTTGTTCTTCAAGGGGAGAGAGATTATCAGGTGACTATGGAAGACTTCGGTTTATGGCGTTCCGGCCTGTTGCGTTGTAAGAATGCGTACTTCAAATCTTATCCGAAATTGAATCACTTGTTGCAGGAAGGCAGCGGCAAGGCGACTCCGTTTGAGTATAGCCATGCTTCGCCCGTCCCGGCATATGTTATGGATGACATTGCCTCCTTCGTGCGGGGCAAGCAGAATACTCTTTGATTGGTACTTGGTTATATCAAAGTAACTTCAATCGTAAATTGTTAAATAGTAAATAAATAGTGGCTAAAAAAGAAACTTCAACCAAAAGCTTTGTCCTTCGTGTGGATGCTGCAACGATGGATGCCATTGAAAAATGGGCAGCCGACGAGTTCCGTAGTACCAATGGACAGCTTCAGTGGATTATCGCTGAAGCATTGCGGAAGAGTGGGCGGATGAAGAAGTCCAAGAATCCTCCTCCGTCTGAAGAGAAAGCAGAGGAGGATTCGTAATAACAGATTCTAAATCGCAGATAGTATGATTAATCTTGGTCCTTATTCCGGCAAGAATTGCCCTAATGTCCGTTTCCAACCCACTGTGCTTGACCGTATTCTGGAAGGTACGGCCCTGCTTATCGTGCTCGTTACGTGGATTAGCATTTTAATAGTTCTTTTACCACTTACCCTCCTTTCTCATCTTTATTTGTTGTTATAAATCTGCCATTACCTACTAATGGTTACTTTTTCTCTTCTTTTCGCAATTTTTAGGTATTGTTCTCCTTTTTAACTACCTCTACCTTTGCCCCAACAAAATTTAAGATAAAAGATGAGAAAATTAACAGGCTTATTCGTTTTATGTTTTCTGCTTTCTGCCAATGCTTTGCAGGCTGCTGAACCTGAAAAAGTTACTTCTGAAGCAGAGAGTACGGAGATTTCAACAGACAAAGAGAAAAAGGAAAAAGTAGCGAATGATGGCGACAACTACAAGAAATTCCGTTTCGGTGGATACGGAGAAATGGTTGCAAGTTTTAAGGATTATGGTATTAACCGTTTCTATGGTGCGCCCGAAGGCAATCCGGACAAACATAGGAATACAATTTCTATACCCCGTTTCGTGTTGGCTCTGGATTACAAGTTCAATTCCAAATGGATACTCGGTGCTGAAATCGAGTTTGAATCCGGTGGTACGGGTACTGCTTATGAACTTGAGAATACGGAAAACGGTGAGTATGAAACGGAGGTGGAAAAGGGTGGCGAAGTGGCTATCGAGCAATTCCACATTACCCGTTTAATTGTTCCACAATTCAACATACGTGCCGGTCACATCATTGTCCCGGTAGGATTGACCAACGCCCATCATGAACCAATCAATTTCTTTGGAACTTATCGGCCCGAAGGAGAGACAACCATTCTTCCTTCTACGTGGCATGAAAACGGACTCGAGGTTTTTGGTTCTTTTGGAAAAGGATATGCCAGCTTTGATTATCAGGCCATGATAGTGGCAGGTCTGAATGCCAATGGCTTTGACCGTAACACCTGGATAGCAAGTGGCAAACAAGGCATCTTTGAAGAAGACAACTTTACTTCACCGGGCTATGTGGCTCGTCTGGACTATAAGGGGGTTCCGGGGTTGCGTATAGGCGCTTCGTTCTATTACTGCGCTGATGCCGGTTCCAATTCTGACAAAGCCGATACTTATTCGTCTACCGGTAAGATTCCGGTAAGAATCTACACGGCAGATGCCCAATACCGTAATAAATATGTGGTTGCCCGTACCAATATGGTATACGGAAATTTGGGCAATTCAGCGAAGCTTAGTGAGGCAAATACCAAATTGTCGAATAAATCTCCTTACAGCCGTATAACCCCCATTGCAAAGAATGTAGTCAGTTATGCAGCCGAGGCCGGTTTGAATATCAGCGCTTTCTTCAAAGGAAACAGGAAAGTTCCGGTTATCTACCCCTTTGCACGTTATGAATATTATAATCCGCAAGAAAAGGGAGAGGCCAGCCAGATAATGGAGAAACGTTGTCAGGTAAGCATGTGGACTGCCGGATTGAATTGGTATGCCTTGCCTAATCTGGTGGTAAAGGCTGATTACACTACCCGCCAAATCGGAACAAACAAGGTTTTTGGAACTGGCAAGTATAATAGTGAAAATGAGTTTTCGATCGGTATTGCCTATATCGGTTGGTTTGTCAAGAAGTAGATGAATAGTAATCAATTAATTTTATACAGATGAAGAAAAATTTCTTTTATGCGACAGCTTTGGTATTAGGGCTGGCATTTACGGCTACTGCTTGTAGCGATGATGATGACAACAGTACAGTTAATCCTGCTGACATTGAGTATAATTCGGAGAATGCGGCAAGTTGGCACAACTACATGAGAAATGTGGCGGCTTTGTTGAAGACAGATGCCACCAATCTTTATGATTCTTGGAATACGAGTTATAAGGGTGGGGCAAGTTTTGCAACTTCCTTCAAAGCTCATAATGGTGCCTATAACTTTTCAAGTGCCTGGAACTGTATAGAGCAGGTTATCGACGGTTGTGTTGAAATCTCCAATGAGGTAGGTGAGACGAAGATTGGTGATCCATATAATAAATATATGGCAAACAATGTTATAGAGGCCCTCTATGCTGTTGAGTCATGGTATAGCTGGCATTCCCGTGATGATTATACCAATAATATTTACTCAATCCGCAATGCCTATTACGGCTCTTTGGACGGTAAGGTGAGCGACAAGTCAATTTCAAAATTGGTGGCTGGAGTCAATGCGGAGTTGGATACGAAAGTGTCGGCAGCTATCACTACGGCAGCATCGGCTATTCAGGCTATTCCCCAACCTTTCCGTAATAATATCAACAGTCAGGAAACGGTAGCGGCTATCAAGGCTTGTGAAGAACTGGAAAGTGTATTGGATAAGGAGTTGAAACCTTATATCAGGGACAATAGCACCATTAACAGCAATGAAGCACTTGACCCGATTGTTGAAAATTATGTCAATGTTGTGGTTTTGCCTACCTATAAGGATTTGAAGGAGAAGAATAGTACGCTGTATGACGCTGTGGTGGCTCTTGCCAACAATCCCTCTAACAGTGCTTTTGAGACGGCATGCAATGCTTGGATAACAGCCCGTGAACCTTGGGAGGAAAGTGAGGCGTTCCTATTTGGGCCGGTGGATGAGCTGGGACTTGACCCGAATATGGATAGTTGGCCTTTGGACCAGAACGCCATTGTCCAGATTCTGAATTCCCAGAAATGGGGCGATTTGGAATGGAGCGAGGGTGATGATGATGCAAAAGTTGAATCTGCTCAAAATGTACGCGGATTCCATACTTTGGAATTCCTGCTTTTCAAGGATGGCAAGCCTCGTACAGTTAAATAAGAATTATTTTATAAACAATACTCAAGAAGTAAAGGGGAGGATTTGGAGAATCCTGCCTTTACTTCTTTGGCATGTTTGGATATGCCATTATTAAAAAGTAGATAAAGATGATGAATCGTTTAATGAGATATTCATGTCTTCTCCTTTGTTTGTCGGCAGGTTTGACTGCTTGTGATGATGATGGGATTGACGTGTTGGATATAGAGATTCCTGAAGGATACGCTCTGTCTGCCGGAACGTCCACAATCTTCATGAATTCATCCAAGGCCTATGATTCACCGGCAGACTGGGTGTCGGGTGTTTACAACAGTCGCTTTAATGATGGTGACGGGCTTTACGATGATGTGCGTACGAGTAGCAATGGCATGGGAGGTGGTCTTGGCCCGGTCTATGCGGGGTATTCCTGTGGCAGTTGTCATCGTAATGCCGGCCGTACCAAACCGACGCTGTGGAGTGAAGGCGGATCGGGTAGTTACGGGTTTTCTTCGATGCTGGTTTATATAAGCCGCAAGAATGGTACGTTTTTTCAGGATTATGGCCGTGTTCTCCATGACCAGGCCATTTATGGAGTGAAACCGGAGGGAAAACTTTCTGTGGAGTATACTTATGAGACTTCTACCTTTCCCGACGGAGAGAAGTATGAACTTTGCAAACCGGCTTATTCCATATCCGAATGGTATGCTGACAGTATAAAGCCCGAAGATATGTTCTGCACGGTGCGTATCCCGTTGAGACATGTCGGTATGGGGCAAATGATGGCTTTGGAACCTACGGAGATTGAAGCGCTTGCTGCAAAAAGTAATTATCCGGAGTATGGTATAAGTGGCCGTTGCAATTACATTACCGAACGTGGTGTGAGAAGCTTGGGGCTGTCGGGAAATAAGGCTCAACATGCGGATTTGACTGTTGAACTTGGTTTTTCAAGTGATATGGGTGTTACCAATAGCCGCTATCCGGAAGAGATATGCGAGGGGCAGTCCCAGGTGAATCAAGGCAGCATGATGGGGCTTTCTTATGCCCGGTTGGATGTTTCTACAGAAGATATGGAAGATGTTGACTTGTATATGCAGAGTCTTGGTGTTCCTGCACGGCGTAATGTGAATGACCCGCAGGTGATAAGGGGAGAACAGAATTTCTATAAAGCCAAGTGCCATCTTTGCCATGTCACCACGTTGCATACCAGGCCTCGGGGCTCCGTGCTGTTGAACGGTACCCGTTTGCCATGGTTGGGAAGTCAGACAATTCACCCCTATTCGGATTTTTTGCTGCATGATATGGGCTCCGAAATTATGGGAGTCGGTCTGAATGATAACTATGTAAGTGGGTTGGCGCGTGGCAATGAATGGCGCACTACTCCGCTTTGGGGTATCGGGCTTCAGGAAAAGGTAAACGGACATACCTACTTCTTGCACGATGGTCGTGCCCGCAATCTTGTTGAAGCCATAATGTGGCATGGGGGAGAGGGAGAAGCATCGAAAAATCTCTTTAAGAACATGAGTAAGGATGACCGTGATGCCCTGATTGTATTTTTAAATTCACTTTAGAACTAATAAGCTTTATATAAAAAGTAATTATGAAGAAATTTTTATATGTCGCCATGCTGGCTGTTTTGCCTTTGACCGCTATGGCGCAACATGAGGAAGATACGGAGAATGGTGTAGTGTCATTGGCCGGAAGAGAAGGTTTTACCATTGAAACAAAGAAAGGTGACTTTGTTTTCAAGCCTTATCTGTTGGTACAAACGAGTGCTAATTTCAATTGGTATGATGATGAAGGCTTGGATAAGGCTTATAACCAAGATAATATTGCCAATTCGGGTTTTTCCATTCCTTATGCCGTACTTGGCTTTACTGGCAAGGCTTTTGGAAAAGTAGCTTTCAATCTGTCCGTCAATGCTGCTGCAAGTGGAGGAGCGCTGTTACAGCAGGCGTGGTTTGATGTACAGCTGAAAAAACAATTTGCGATTCGTGTCGGAAAGTTCAAGACTCCATTCTCGCATGCCTATCTGACAACTCTTGGCGAAACACTGCTTCCCCAGTTGCCGGTTTCTCTGACGTCTTCTGTAATTTTGCCTTATTCGTTGAATGCCGTGACGCCTAATATCGGTACGGGATTTGACCTGGGTGTTGAAATTCACGGTCTGGTGGCAGATAAGTTCGGTTATGAAGTCGGCTTGTTCAATGGAACCGGAGCTTCCGTGAATACAGCTTCAAAGACGATGAGTGATGACTGGCATATCCCTTCATTGCTGTATGCCGGACGTCTGACTTATATGCCCAAGGGGGTGATGCCTTCCACACAAGGTAATCCTAACCGTTTGAACGAGGATAAGATATTATTCGGTCTTTCGGGTTCTATCAATGTGGAGAGTGAAAATGAGAGTACCAATGATACCCGTGTGGGGTTGGAATTTGCCATGTTGAAGAACAAGCTCTATCTGGCGGCTGAAGCTTATTATATGAATGTAGGTTTCACCAAACGGCAAAAGATAAATGAATCGTATAGCTTTTTAGGCGGTTATGTGCAAGGTGGTTACTTTGTCGCTCCCCGCCTACAGCTTGCCGCACGCTACGATATCTTCAATCGTAACGGTACGGATGACGACGGTTTCCTGAATATGCCTGCTGTAGGTATGAATTACTTTTTCAGAGGATGCAACTTGAAATTGCAGGCAATGTATCAGTATGTAGCCCGTTGGGGACACGACACGCAGCTCGATCGTGATAATGATAATTTAGGTCTGGCCACTCACTCTGCCACGGTGATGCTTCAATATACATTCTAAATGAAGTCAGGAAAGGATTCGTCTATGAAAAAATACATTCTTTTCTTTTTTCTGCCCGTGCTTCTTATAGGTCTGCATGCATGCGATGAGGGGAGAATTTATGAGAATGCCGTAGTGGCCACGGGTGAAGGACGCACAGTGAAGATGACAGGCCGGATTAGTGGTGTGGATAAGTGGTCGGGCGACTATAGTGTGGTAGTGGCAGGATTTGATGATGAAAGCGATTATGCCATTGTTTCAAAGGTTGTTCCGGTATCCGAATCGGATAATGATGAAATCCGGTTGACAATGTCCGGCATAACGGATGAGGTGACAACAGTCGAGCTATGTGTAATCAATAAGTTGAGAAAGCGCATTGTCAGTTTGGTGGCAATGGAATGTACTGAAATCGCTGATACTATACTTATGGATGCAGGAACAGTTGATGCAAGTATGTACAATGCCATTCAACAAAAAATATTCAATTCCACTTGTACGGCTTGCCATGGTCTTAGCACCACTCCGGGTGGTGGCTTGAATCTGCTGGAAGGACATAGCCATGCTGATCTGGTCAACCGGGCTTCAACGACGGTGGACGGTAAAATGAGGGTTATGCCCGGCAATGCGTCAGAAAGTGTCTTGCATCTCATATTGGGTACGGACATCAGCTCGGATTGGCGTATAGACCATTCTCAGATGATAACCTCATCCGATATGCAGTCTTTGATTGGCAACTGGATTGACGATGGTGCACAGCCGTAATAATGATGGGTCTTACTGGTAATACCGGTACTTTTCTGAACAACAACGACTAATTGATATTTAATATGAAAGATAAACAACAACAAACTAATCAATCGGAGAATACCTTAACCGAAATCTTTAAATATGAGGTAGAAGCGGGTGTTTCGGAATATCATGTAATGATTCATGCCACCAGACCGGAAGCGACTTATGAAGAACAGCTGAATGCGGTGGTCGACACTTACTGCCAACTGCGTGAAAGCGAACTACAAGGTGCTGTTGCCGTCTTTAAACGCTACTTTCTAAGTGACGCCGCCAATCAGGCGGATATGCTACTGGGGCTTTCGGCAGAATGTTCGGACTGTGCACTCTCTGTGGTAGAGCAGCCGCCGTTGGACGGTACAAAGATTGCACTGTGGGTCTATCTGCAGAAAGGTGTGGAAACACAGGTGCTTCATAACGGATTGTTCGAAGTGAGACATGGCGCCTACCGTCACCTTTGGGGAGGCGGCTCTTTCAATCGTGCCGCCAATTCGGAATACCAGACCCGTCTGCTGTTGAATGACTATGTGATGCAGCTGATGGAACAGGGCTGCAAGCTGGCTGATTATTGCATACGTACCTGGTTTTTTGTACAGAACGTGGATGTGAATTATGCCGGAGTGGTGAAGGCACGTAATGAGGTGTTTGTTACCCAGGGCTTGACGGAGAAGACTCATTATATTTCCAGTACCGGTATCGGTGGCCGTCATGCCGACCCGAAAGTGACGGTTCAGATGGATACTTATGCTGTAGATGGTTTGAAATCTGAACAAATTCACTACCTTTACGCACCGACACATCTGAATCCCACATACGAATACGGTGTGAGTTTCGAGCGAGGTACGTATGTGGATTATGGCGACCGTCGCCAGGTGTTTATTTCGGGTACTGCGAGCATCAATAATAAAGGTGAGGTGGTATATCCCGGAGACATTCGCAAGCAGACGGAACGTATGTGGGAGAATGTGGAGGTTTTGTTGAAAGAAGCTGGCTGTACGTTTGATGATTTAGGACAGATGATTGTTTATCTGCGGGATGTTGCAGACTATACCGTGGTCAAAGGCATGTATGACAAGCGTTTCCCGGATATTCCGAGAGTGTTTGTATATGCTCCCGTATGTCGTCCGGGTTGGCTGATAGAGATGGAATGTATGGGAGTCAGGTCTTTAGAAAACAAGGAGTTTGCTCCATATTGATTTTTTCACTTTTAATTGATAGCTCTTAATTGAAAAAGTTTCTCATAGCTGTTTATGGTTGTTTGCTGCTCTTGCTTGCTGCAACTACGTTTGTAGAGCAGACGTACAGTACGGATTTTGTAGAAAAGCATGTTTATCATACGATTTGGTTTTGTTGCTTGTGGGGAGCCCTTGCTGCGATAACTGTTGTTGTGCTTGTAAGACAGCGGTTGTGGCGGCGTCTCCCGACGTTGTTGTTGCATGGCTCCTTCCTCGTGATTTTGGCGGGAGCCATGATTACGTTTCTTTGTGGTCGGAAAGGATATGTGCATCTTACTGTCGGCAGTGAGGTGAACTGCTTTTTGGAACAAGACGGCAGGCAGGTTGTAGAGTTACCGTTCACCTTACGTCTGGACAGTTTCCGGATTGAGTACTATCCGGGTACGGATGCTCCTGCAGATTATATCAGCTATATTCACGGCAAGAAGCCCGTCTCCATGAATCGTATTCTTTCACGGCAGGGGTTCCGCTTTTATCAGTCTTCCTTTGATGAGGATATGCAGGGAAGCTGGCTGACAGTGAATTATGACCCGTGGGGGATAGCTATAACCTATAGTGGCTACCTCTTGTTAGGTGTCTCCATGCTTTGGATGCTGATTGCCCGGGGCGGAGAGTTCCGTAGGCTGCTGAGGCATCCGTTGTTGAAGAAGGGAGGAATGTTTGTCCTATTATTGCTGTGCCTGGGAAGTGGGGCACATGCGCAGAAGAGAAGCCTTCCGGCACTGGCACGCAAGCAGGCGGATAGTCTCGCCCGTAAGCAGGTGATTTATAATGATCGTGTGGTTCCTTTCAATACCCTTGCGCGCGATTTTGTACTGAAACTGACGGGAAAACCGTCTTATGGAGGCATGACACCGGAGCAGGTGATTGGCGGATGGCTTCTGCGTCCGGAGGTTTGGCAGAATGAGCCGATGATTTATATCAAAAACGAGGCACTCCGTCACCTGCTTCATTTGAAGACGCCCTATGCACGTCTGGCTGATTTGTTCGACGGTGAGAAGTATCGCTTGCAGAAGTACTGGAAGGAGGAGCAAGGCCATCGTCAGAAAATGACTTCTCTGGAAAAGGCCATTGTAGAGGCGGATGAAAAGGTGGGACTGATTTTGATGCTCCAAAATGGTACATTGATTCGTCCTTTGCCGGAAGACGGAAGTGTGGAGCCTATTTCCGATACTAAAATACAAGCCGAATTGCTGTATAACCGTGTTCCTTTCAGCAAGCTGCTGTTCATGTTCAACCTTACGGTGGGATTGTTGGCTTTCTTCCGTTTGTTGTACCGTGGCTTGCGCCGTTCGTCTGCATCAGGCTCTTCCGGTCGGATTACGGTGTTTGCTTCTTTTTCACATCTGACAGATGTTTTCTTTCCGGTTGCACTTTATGCAGCGTTTCTCTTTCAGCTCTTCGGGTATAGTCTGAGATGGTACATCGGCGGGCGAATTCCGTTGGGTAACGGATACGAAACAATGCAGTTCATGGCATTGTGTGCGCTGTTCCTGGCTTGTCTGTTCCGGCGGCGTTTCCCGTTTATGGTGCCCTTCGGCTTTTTGTTGTCCGGTTTTTCCTTGCTGGTTTCATACTTGGGACAGATGAATCCCCAAATCACTCCCTTGATGCCCGTACTCGTTTCTCCATGGCTCAGTATGCATGTGTCATTGATAATGATGTCTTATGCTTTATTCGCTTTCATGATGCTGAACGGTATACTGGCACTGTGTCTCCGTCGTTCGGTCCGGATGTTGATGCTGCTCAGCCGACTGCTGCTTTATCCTGCCGCTTTCTTTTTGGGAGCCGGCATTTTTCTGGGTGCAGTTTGGGCCAATGTTTCATGGGGGCGTTATTGGGCTTGGGATCCAAAGGAGGTATGGGCGCTGATTACTTTCATGGTCTACGGGGTGGCGTTCCATGCACGTAGCCTACGTATTTTTCGCCGACCGTTGTTTTTCCATATCTATATGATTGTTGCCTTTCTGACAGTCTTGATGACCTATTTCGGGGTGAACTACATCCTTGGAGGAATACACAGCTATGCCAATGCCTGATTTTCGGGTGGTTCTACCTATTTATAATGACCGGCTTGTTTTATTATACCTAATTTAAGTGATTGCGTACTATCTGCCGATGCCTTATCTTTGCAGCGTCAGATTTGAATGAATTAGTTAGTCATAATTACGTAACCACTTTTATGAAGATAAAAGGATTCCCGCTTCCCGATGTGATATTGTGAAGCGGGGATTTTGTTACTATCGTGTAAACACGAAACGAATACCTTGCCGGCACGATATTTGTTTCTTGCATCACACGTTGTTAATTTCCTGTATGACATGTTATTGATATCTTGTGCCCTGCTTAATCAGCTTCCCGTACTCCGCTTCTCCCTCGCCAGTACCGAGATGATGTACCCTCCCTTGCTGTTCACCTTGTTCCAGTTCGTCCCATTGAATAT
>NZ_JABXJH010000021.1:0-63036 GCF_013373675.1 Bacteroides sp. L10-4 | reverse complement strand
TTTAGGAAGTAGCTATACACTTCTGAAGAGTAGTTATGTCTATATACAAACTTACCCAAGGATACGTTAATGTTCGTAAACTTGGGTAAGATTTTATAGATATTGTTTGGAGAGGACTTAGAATTCACCCTCATGTTTTATTTTGCTTTCTTCTTTCCGTAGAAACACATGAAATATACTCCGACAATCACAAACGGGATACTGAGCCATTGGCCCATGTTCAGCGTCATGCCGTCTTCAAAGTTCACTTGGTTTTCTTTCAGGAACTCGATGAAGAAGCGGAAAGTGAAAATCTCCGTCAGGCAGAGTCCGAAGAAGAAACCGCGGTGATAGGGCAGGGAAGCTCCGGCCTGCACGGCAGTTGATTTTCTGTGGGTGGTGCTGAAGTCTGTTTCAAGCTTGATTTCTTGTTTTTTCTGTCCGCGTTTGTATAGCCAGACCATCCCTAAGAAGAAGATGAAGTAGGCGATGGCTTCGTAGAGCTGTGCCGGGTGGCGAGGCAACATGTCTTCCCGCTCGAAGATGAATGCCCAAGGCACGTCGGTCGGTTTGCCGATGATTTCTGAGTTCATCAGGTTGGCAAGGCGGATACAACAGGCTGTGATGGGGGTGGCAACGGCTATCGTGTCGAGCACGTCTATGTAGTGCATCTTCGTCTTGCGGCAGTACATCCAGAGGGCGATAATCAGTCCCAGCGTGCCGCCGTGACTGGCAAGGCCGGTATAGCCTGTCATTTTCCATCCCGCGGCGGTCTGCTTGATGGGGAGAATCATCTCAACGAAGTGGTTCTGGTAGTAGGCCCAGTCATAAAATATGCAGTGACCCAGTCGAGCGCCTATCAGTATGCCGAAGAAACAATAGAAGAAAAGAGGTTCGAATTTCTTTTCGTCTATTCGGCGGTCGCGGTACTGGCGTTGCACGATAAGGTAGGCAAAAGCAAGTCCGATAATCCATAACAAACCGTAGTAGCGGATGGATATGCCGAAGAAGTTGAATAGTTCGGGATCGGGATTCCAGTTGATGGTGAGTAGTGATAACATATTTATTGAAGAATTAAATTACTGAATTACGGGGTTGTTCGGGACAAAGGTATGAAATAATCTCGTTAGGCAATTCATCGTGGCGGTTTATTTGAACTTCTCCGCCACCATCCTATACGTCGGCACCTCAATCCCTTGTTCCTCTGCAGCCGTAATCATGTCAAACAACAAGCCTTGTACCTCGCTCTGATGTCCTTTGGCCATGTCTTTCTGCATGGAGGCGGTGCTTTCGGGAGCGAGTTTGTCTATTACTTTGAGGTTATACTCTACCATGTCTTCCTTGAATTCTATACCCGATTTCTTGCCCAAGGCTGCGCTCTCTTGTGACAGTCCGATAAAGGTATCGCGCACCTTGCCCGGTTTCTGGACTTCGCCCATAGGAACGTCGTAATAGGCTCCGGTGACAGCCATTGCCGAGATGAACGACCACTTGACGAATGTATCCCGGTTGATGTCGTCGGAGATTTCGGCTTTGATGCCGCTTTCCTGCAAATCGCGTTGTACGGCTTCCAATGTTTCACGGGAAACAATCGTGTTGCGGTGTGCTCCGTAGACGAGCCGGAAAATCTTTCCCATCTGCGTGATTTCTCCCCGTCCGGATACGAAGCCTACGATGTAGATGCAGCCGTCGAGCACCGTGACGCCGGGTACCAGCCGCTGGATACGCGGACCGGTTCCGTAAACATTCAGGATGGGGATTACCACTGTACGGTCGTGTGAGGCACGTTTGATGAGTTCCGTGATGGAGTCTACGGAATAGCCTTTGACGCAGACGAAGATGATGTCTGCTTTGCCTTGGAATTCTTCTGCGGTAAATGCCGCCACTTTCAGAGAATGTTCGCCTTTCAAATCGGAGTGCAGTTGCAATCCGTTTTCGCGTATGGCGGCAAGGTGTTCGCCACGTGCAATGCAAGTGACGTCTTTGCCGGATAATGAAAGAAAGGCGGCGATGCTTCCGCCTACGCCGCCGGTACCTGCTATGAGGTATTTCAGATTACTGTTTGCCATCTGGAATGAATATCATTACACATTGAACCTGAAGTGCATGATGTCTCCGTCCTGCACCACATACTCCTTGCCTTCCACACCCAGCTTTCCTGCTTCGCGCACGGCGGCTTCGCTGCCATACTTGATATAGTCCTCATACTTGATGACCTCTGCCCGGATGAATCCTTTCTCGAAATCCGTATGGATAACGCCGGCGCATTGCGGCGCTTTCCATCCCTTGCGATAGGTCCATGCCTTTACTTCCATCTCTCCGGCAGTGATGAAGGTTTCGAGGTTCAGCAGGCTGTAGATAGCTTTAATCAGGCGGTTGCAGCCGCTCTCTTTCAGTCCCAGGTCTTCGAGGAACATCTGTTTTTCCTCGTATGTCTCCAGTTCGGCAATGTCGGCTTCGGTCTGTGCGGAGATGATGATAAGTTCGGCATCCTCGTCCTTGATGGCTTCGCGCACCTGTTCCACGTACTGGTTGCCGCTGGCGGCGCTTACATCATCCACGTTGCAGACGTAGAGCACGGGCTTCGTTGTGAGCAGGAACATCTGTTTGGCGCATTGTTCCTCGTCGTCGTTTTGCGGAATGACGGTGCGGGCGCTTTGTCCTTGTTCCAGAGCATCTTTATAGCGGAGCAGGAGTTCGTATTCTATCTTTGCTGCCTTGTCGCCACCCACCTTGGCTATTTTCTCCACGCGCTTGATGCGGTTTTCCACGGTGTCGAGGTCTTTCAGTTGCAGCTCTGTGTCGATGATTTCCTTGTCGCGCACGGGGTTCACCGAGCCGTCCACGTGGACGATGTTGCCGTTGTCGAAGCAGCGCAGCACGTGGATGATGGCATCGCACTCGCGGATGTTGCCTAGGAACTGGTTGCCGAGTCCTTCACCTTTGCTGGCGCCTTTCACCAGCCCGGCAATGTCGACAATGTCACACACGGCGGGTACGATACGCCCCGGGTGAACCAGCTCGGCGAGCTTCGTCAGCCGTTCGTCGGGTACGGACACTTGCCCCATTTGGGCGTCGATTGTGCAGAACGGGAAGTTTGCCGCTTGTGCCTTTGCGCTGCTCAAGCAGTTGAAAAGAGTGGATTTTCCTACGTTGGGAAGGCCCACGATACCAGCTTTTAATGCCATAGTGTTATCTTGTTTTTTAGTTATTGTTCAGTTAATTGGATGCAAAGATAATGCAAACCGCGGGCAGAATAAAATGAACTTGTTCATTTTTTGTGCCGAGGGGTGGCTTAGCTTCGCTTTTCGGGTGTTTTTCATCTGCCCGGGTGGCGGGTATCTATGGGTAAGGAAATCAGGAATGAAGTCTCGCAATAAGGCTGTGAGGTAACGGACAGTTCTCCGCCGTGCATGCGTATGATTTGGCGTGAGAGGCTCAGGCCGATTCCCGTTCCGGTGGTTTTGGTCGTAAAGAAAGGGATGAAAATGTCTTCTGCCAGGTTGGAGGGGATGCCGGGTCCGTTGTCCGTTACGGTTATATACAGTTGCTTTTCTTGGGTCTCCACTCTTATCCGGATTCTTCCGTCGGTTTGCTCGTCAAGGGCCTGCATCGCATTCTTTATCAGATTAATCAATACCTGCGACAGCATTTTCTCATCTGCATGAATCTGTATCTCGGGTGGAAGGCAGCATACCGAGAATCCGATATGCCGAAGTTGCATCTCTTCCTGATACAGTGTCCGAATGTCCAGTATCAGGTCTGTCAGGGAAAAGAATCTGGCTTCGGGCTGTTTCAGGCAAGCAAACTGCCTGTAAGATTCGGTGAGATACATCAAGTTTTGTCCTTGGCTTTTTATTGTCTCCAGCCCGCGTATCGTCTTTCCGATGGTGGCATCAGTCATATCCTTTGCGCATTTGCGGACATTGTCTGCCTGAAAATAAGAAAGAAGCGTATCTGAAAGTGATACGACGGGAGTGATGGAGTTCATGATTTCATGCGTCAATACGCGCATCAATTTCTTCCATGATTCATATTCTTTTTGATAGAGTTCGCGTTCGAACTCTTTTTTCTTGCAGGCTGTCATCAATGTGTATATCCTGTTGAACGAGGCATGCAGATGGAACTGTTCGCGGTTGGCTGCATGCTCTGGAAAATAGAGCGTGGATTCGTTGTCGGCTATGGAATCCAGAAACAGTCTTATTTTTCTGTTGTAGGCGTTCAGATAATGCACAAGAGCTCCGATGAGCCAGGCGGCTGTGCAAAGGGCCACTGTTCCCAGGATGACGGCCCGTCCGGAAATGATGCCGGCAAATCCCGATGTGGCTGCCAGGACAATGAGTATTACGTATGATAGAATACGTACGTATAGACGAGTGCTGAACATATACGGTCAGAGATTGAAACGTTTTATCTTGTTGTACAGCGTTTGCCTGCTTACTCCCAATTGTTCCGCTGTCGCTGTCAGGTTTCCTTCGTTCTGGGAGATGGCTGCCAGAATGGCCTGCCTTTCCACTTCTTCCAGATTGGTCACTTTGTCGAAAGAATGGGTCCTGCCGACGTGTAGGGAAAGTTCGGAGGCTCTGATTACACTCTTTTCCGTCAGAATCACCGCTTTCTCAATGGCATATTGCAATTCCCTGATGTTCCCCGGCCAAGGGTGGCTTTCCAGTTTCTGAAGGGCTTGGGGATGCAGGGTGAGTCCTGGCCGCTTATACAAGTCGGCATATTTTTTCAGGAAATGATTGGCGAAGAGAGCGATGTCCTCTTTCCGGTGCCGCAAGGGGGGGATTTCTATTTGTATCGTGTTGATGCGGTAGAACAGGTCTTCACGAAACTGCGACTGCCTGACCATTTCTTGCAGATTGCGGTTGGTGGCTGCAATCAGCCGTATGTTAATCGGGATTTTCTTGTTGCTTCCGAGGCGCATGATTTCTCTGTTCTGCAAAGCGACCAACAGCTTTGCCTGCAGTCCCAGCGACAGATTTCCTATCTCGTCCAGAAAAAGCGTGCTTCCGTTGGCTGCTTCGAATTTGCCCACCCTTTTTTCATGTGCATCTGTAAAAGCTCCTTTCTCATGCCCGAACAGCTCGCTTTCGAACAGTGACTCGCTGATGGCCCCCATGTCTATCTGATACATCTCATGCGGACTACGGAGCGAGAGGCGATGAATTTCACGCGCCAGCATTTCTTTTCCTGTTCCGTTTTCGCCATAGACTAGTATGTTGGCATCGGTCTTTGCCACTTTGGTTACTGTTTTAATCAGTTTCATCATCGCAGGCGAACGGCCGATAATCATCGCAGGTCCGTGGGCGCTTCGTACGGACTTGGTGGGCGACTTGAGCCTGCTTTCCTGTAAAGTGGTATGTATCTTATTGATTAATTGTTCGTTGTCCCAGGGTTTCAGCACAAAATCCGCGGCTCCGTTCTTCAGTGATTTCACGGCTAGGTCAATATCTCCATAAGCCGTCAACATGATGACCGGCAATTCCGGTACGGTTTCGTGGATGCGCTGGAGCCAGAATAGTCCTTCATTGCCGGTATTGACTCCCACGGAGAAATTCATATCCAGAATGACCAGATCGATGGAATGTTTGTCCAGGACAGTGATTATCTTGTTGGGGTCGGATATCGTTTCCACTCTTTCAAACTCACCTTCCAAAAGCAGTTCAAGGGAGGTCAATACGCTTTTATTGTCGTCTGCGATTAGGATTCTTCCGGGGTGCATAGGTTCTTTTTTGGGAATAAAGGTATGGGTTTTGCAAGTGCCCGGCAAAAAATCGTCTAATTATTTGACACTTTTGCAATTTAAGCTGGTTATGTTCCTCGTAAAGACAGAAAAGCATTCTCAATATCGGGCATTTTGTTGCTGTTTGTATAGCGGTGATAATCAATTACTTCTAACTTTACACTTCTTTATTAAGAATAAAGTGTTACTGTAATGCTGATAAAGTGGTGCTGTAACACCGGTAAAGTGGTGCTGTAACACCGATAAAGTGTTACTGTAATACCGATAAAGTTGTCTCTGATACTCGGAATGAAGTGTCGGTTAAAGAATGTGTCAAAAGATTGGACGGTGCGGCGTCAAAATGATAGACGGTTTTTTGTTTGATTGATTTGCAATCATCTATTTATTAGTATGTTGTATGTTTGGCATGCGGTTTGTATTGTGGAGATAAGTCTATAAGTAGCGAGTTGTTGGATATGAATGCGAGAATAACAATCAAACGTGGTTTATGGGTTCTGTTGTCAATCGGTATTTGGATGCCGGAGGTTGGCAGGGCACAGTCCGGTTGGACCGTAGAGGAGTGCATGCGTTATGCCGTCGAACATAATTTCCGGATACGGAACCGTCGGTTGGATTCGAAGATGGCCCGCACGGATGTAGCGGCGGGCTACGGAGATTTCCTGCCGTCGATACAGATTACCGGTGCGTCGGGCAAGCGGGAGGGACGTTCGGTAGATCCTCGCACGAACCAATATACTTCCGAGTCTTTTCTTGAAAACTCCTTTGGCCTGAACCTTTCTCTCTCTTTGTTTGAAGGGTTTGCGCGCATCAATAGATTGCAGTTTTATAAGCTGAATGGAAAAATGAGTGCCTTTACGGAAAAAATGGAAGAAAATGGGGTAGCCTTCAGGGTACTTGAAGCGTTTTATTGCTATTGTTTCGACGAGAAACTGTATGAACTCGCCATGAAACAGCGGAAACAGAGTGAACGTTATTACGAGCAAATGCTTGCCTACATTGACTTGGGGTTGCGTTCCCGCTCCGACTTGCAAGAAGTGAAGGCACGTTTGCAAGCCGACATTTATCAGGAAACGGTGAAATCAAACAATTGTCGTCTCTCTCTATTAACCCTGAAGGAGTTGATGGGGCTGAAAGATACGGATACCTTGTCAGTCTGTGTGGCAGACGGGCAGGGCACACCGGATGCTTCCCTTTCTCTAAGCTTGGATGACCTCTGTGCAAGCGCCGAGTCCTCCCTTCCGGAGTTTAATGTAATGAAGATGAGAGAGGAGGCCTCTCATGAACTGGTGGCCGTGGCATGCGGTTCTTTGTGGCCTTCCGTCCGGATGGAGTTTAACCTTGGTTCCGGATATTATGATACGGAGAAGGAAGAGTCCGGAAAAACGGTGCCGTTCTGCGAACAATGGAACAATAACAAGAGCCGGTATATCGGAGTATGCGTATCTTTACCCTTGTTTGACGGATTGTCCCGGCTCAAGAATATAAGGAAGGAGAAACTCCGCTTGCAGCAAGTGCGCAATGAGAATGAACAGCAACGCCTGTCCCTTTATAAAGAGATGCATGATACTTATTTTTCCTTCCGGGCTACGTCCGACGAGCGCCTTCGGGCCGACGAGCAACTCCGCGCAGCTGCTATCACGTGGGAAGAAAGCGAGGATAAATGGAAGGAAGGCATGGTGTCGGTGTTCGAGTTGCTGGAAAAGCGGAACAGGTACATGCAGGCCAAAGCAGAAGTGGTGCGAACGGGCTTGCAGCATGACTTGAAAAGCAGGATGGTACGATTCTACCAGGCAGGGACATTTTTAGAATGAGTAACAAATTTCGGAAGTTGCTTGGATTTTGTTTAAACTTGGAAAATGCTTATAAGAAAATCCAAACAGCTTCTCATATTCAATCAAAAAGAAACGAATGATGAATTCTAGTGATTTCAACGGAATGGATACGAAAATAGAGCGGAAGAAGCGTTTCCCGTTTCAAGTCGTCCTAGGTTCGGTTCTGGGTTGCATAGGCTTGTTGTGGATAGTTTTCCGTGACACTTCTTCTTCCATGAACGTGGATAAGGATAGTGTGACGATTGCTGCGGTGCGAGAAGACGAATTCAACGATTACATCCGTGTGGTAGGGCAAGTCATCCCCGATCATATCATCTATCTGGATGCCATAGAAGGCGGACGTGTGGAAGAGCGACCGGTCGAGGAGGGAGCACAAGTGAAGGCCGGAGACGTGATTCTTCGGCTGAGTAATCCGTTGCTGAACATCGGCATCTTGCAAAGCGAGGCAGATTTGGCTTATCAGGAGAATGAACTCCGCAACACCCGTCTCAACATGGAGCAGGAACATCTCCGCCTTCGCCAGGAGCGTATTACTTTGAACAAGGAACTGGTGCGCAAGGAACGCCGTTCCGGGCAGTACGAACGATTGTACCGGAAAGAGCTGGTGTCGCGCGAGGATTATCTGCAGGCCCGGGAAGACTACCGCGCGGCTTTGGAGCAGTTGGGAGTCGTGGATGAAAGAATCAGGCAGGATTCCTTGTTACGCGACAATCAGCTGCAAAGCCTGAATGAGAATATCCGGAACATGAAGAAGAGCCTTGTGCTGGTGCGCGAACGTCTGGAGAACTTGAATGTCAAGGCTCCCGTTGACGGGCAGTTGGGAAATGTGCAAGCTCAGGTGGGGCAGTCTATCTCGCAGGGCGAGCGTATCGGACAAATCATTACTCCGGAACTGAAAGTGGAAGCGCGGATTGACGAGCATTACGTGGAGCGCATCGTGCCCGGACTCCGTGCCCGCTTCGAACGTGAAGGGAAAAGCTATGACATGGTAATGGCAAAAGTATATCCGGAAGTGCAGAACGGCCAGTTTCGTACAGACCTGCACTTTGTTGCCGACCGCCCCGGCAATATCCTTGCCGGGCAGACCTGCCATATCGACTTGCAGCTAGGCGACCCGACGCAAGCTGTTATCATTCCGCGTGGAAGCTTCTACCAGACCGGTGGAGGCGGGTACGTCTACGTGGTGGACAAAGACGGAACGGTAGCCCACCGTCGTCCGATACGCATAGGTCGCCAGAACCCTTTGTACTACGAAATACTGGACGGGCTGCATTCGGGCGAGAAAGTCATAATCTCGGGATATGACTTATTTGGCAAGAACGAACGATTAAATTTACGATAATGGACTATTTCTCTCAGATTATGAAGAGCCAGCGGGTCAGAAAATCGCTTTCTGCCCTGAATGTATTGGGCCTTTCCGTGTGCATCGGTGCGGCTTTGCTGATTTTGTTTTATGTACGGTTTGAGTTGAGCTTCGATTCGTTTCACGACGGTGAACGAATCTACCGCGTGGAAAGCCGCCTTTATGAAGGAGAGGTGTTGACGGACAATTGGGCCACAACGGCATTTGGCCATGCACCCGTGATGCACCGCGAGATTCCCGGTATCGAGCAGTATGTAAGGGTTACCGCACAAGACCGTGAGCAGGAAGTGACGTACGGTGACCGTCAGTTCATCGAAGAACGTTATTGCTATACGGAACCCTCTTTTTTTGACCTGTTCAATTTTTCTGTCATTAAAGGAAAAGAAGAGGGGCAGCTGGTTCGTCCGCATACGGCCGTGATTACGGAGAGTGCTGCACGTCGCTACTTCCGCGACAGTGACCCTATAGGCAAAATTCTCTCTTTCAAGACCCCTTCGTCGGAACAGCATTTCGAAGTTACGGGAGTCATGGCAGACATGCCCTGCAACTCTCATTTGCGTTATGATTTCTTGCTTTCCTATTCGTCCATTCCCGAAGCCCGGCGCGACATCTGGTATATTCACGGGGTATATACGTACGTGCGTTTGGAGCCGGACAAGAATCCGCGGGAGGTGGAAGAAGCCTTTCGTGCCATCTCCGGGAAATATAAGACGGCGGCCTTGAAGCACAAGGATTGGCGGGTGGAGCTGATTCCTCTGAAGGACATTCACCTGACCCCTCGCAAATCGTATGAAAAAGAGGAAAAAGGAAGTCGGACAGCCGTTCGTATCCTTTCGGTGATGGCTGTGGCCTTGCTGCTGATAGGGTGGGTGAACGCGCTGAACCTGACTATTGCCCGCTATCTGGAGCGTGGCAGGGAGTTCGGGCTCCGCAAGGTCTTCGGGGCTTCGCGCCGCCAGATTGTGGTTCAGGGCTTGTTGGAGTCAGGGTTGTTGAACCTGTCGGCTTTGTTTTTGGCACTTGGCTGGTTGGAAGTCTTGCTGCCGGTTGCTTGTCGCTGGGCCGGGCGGGATTTTGCTTCCGGTGTGTCGGCATCGCCGGAGTGCTGGGCCATGACAATCCTGATATTTGCCGTCGGGGTTCTGTTCATCGGGTTCTATCCCTCCTTTTTGCTCACGCATATCAAGCCTTCGGATATTATGCGGGGAAAGCTGCTGCATAGCCGCAAAGGCAACAGGATGCGTAAGTTGCTGATTGTCGTTCAGTTCATGGCTTCTTTCATACTGGTATCGGGTACTTTTGTCGTGGCCCGTCAGATAGACTATATGCAACAGGCGACCGCTTCTGCTTCGTTGAGCCGGGTATTGGTCTTGAAACATCCTGCTTTGGCAGATGAGATGACCGTCAGGATGCAAAACTTCAAGAAAAGGCTGGAGCAGGAATCCTACATCAGCGGAGTGTCCGTTTCAGGTGCCGTGCCGGGCGTGGAGGTGGCGAATTATTTTACCAACCGTCCTTACGGAAGCGACATTTCGGAAGTGAAGCTCATACAGATGTTTGCCGTCGATTACGACTACCTGACGCTTTATGCGCCGGAATTGCTTTGTGGACGTGGATTTTCCGAGGAGTATGGTAATGAACTCAACAAGGTGGTGCTGAATGAAGAGGCTGTTCGGTTGCTGGGATATACTTCTCCCGAGGAGGCTTTGGGCAAGCAGCTGGCCATGGAAGTGCTGAAAGAGCCGCTCGAAGTGATTGGTGTGGCAAGGAATTACCATCAGCAGTCACTTGCCGAACCCTATAAGCCCATCATGTTTTTCATGAAGGAGCGTGTTCCGATTATAGCCACTCCTTATATATCGGTCAAAATGGAGGCTGGGATAACTCCGGAAAGGTTGGCCGGGATAGAACGGATTTACCGGATCTACTTTCCGTCGGCGGTCTTCTCTTATTTCAAATTAGACGATTATAACTACGAGTTGTATAAGTCGGACCGCAATTTCAGTTGGATATTCACGTGTGCGGCCTTGTTGGCGATATTCGTGGCTTGTTTGGGCCTGTGGATTATGGCTCTTTTTTCTACCCTGGCCCGTGTTCGTGAGGTGGGAATACGGAAAGTGCTGGGGGCCGACAAGAAGAGCCTTTTCAAGCTCCTGACCCGTGAGTTGCTGCAACTTACCGTATGGGCCGCAGTGTTGGGGACTCCTGTTTCTGTCATACTGATGAATGAATGGCTCAAGGGCTATGCCTTCCGTGTGTCGTTGCCTTGGTGGGGCTATGCCGTTGCCTTTGCAGGGATGCTGGGTATTGCCTTGCTGACGGTCAGCTATCAAGTCTGGCGTGTAATCCGGTTGAAGCCGATGCATATTTTGCGGAATGAATAATCTAAATACATAAAAAAATGATTAAGACAGAGAATCTATCTATGGTCTTCACAACCGAAGACGTACAGACCAGAGCACTGAGCGGTGTGAACCTGGCCATCAAGCCTGGTGAGTTCGTGGCCATCATGGGGCCGTCGGGATGTGGGAAGTCCACGTTGCTGAATATTTTGGGAACCCTTGAACTCCCGACCTCCGGCCGTTATCTTTTTGACGGCAAGGAGATGACCGGAATGAGTGAAGGCCGACTGACCGATTTCCGCAAGAAGCATATCGGTTTTGTTTTCCAAAGTTTTAACTTGATAGATGAGTTGACGGTATTCGAGAATGTAGAGCTACCTTTGATTTATCTGGGGATGCGGAAAGCGGACCGGAGGCGGAAAGTGACGGACGTGCTGCAACAAATGAACATCGCTCATCGTGCCGGACACTTCCCGCAACAGCTTTCCGGAGGGCAACAGCAACGGGTGGCCATTGCCCGTGCCGTCGTGACGGACTGTCCGCTGATTCTGGCAGACGAACCGACCGGCAATCTGGACTCCGCCAATGGACTCGAGGTGATGTCCTTGCTGCAAAAGCTGAACGAAGAAGGAACGACTATCGTTATGGTCACACACTCGGAAAGGGATGCGGGCTATGCCCATCGAATCATTTATCTGCTGGATGGCAGAATTGTGGAAAGGCAGTGATTGGTTTGCATTTATTGCTTCTCTTCTTCGAACATCCGGTTGAAGATCTGCCTTAACACATCTTTGTCCGCAAGGATAGCCCGGAGTTTCTTCAGCTGTTCCGCATTCTTGCCCTCGGGAAACCGGAGCTTCAGGTAACCGCCGGGGGCGTATTTCTCCGTAAGATGCCGGCAGAACCGCTGGTAGTGCCACTCTCTGTCTGCAGTGGGATTCGGGTATCATGCTTTTTCTGATTTATATGATGTCACGACGTCTTTCATTTAAAGGAATCAGAAGAGTTACAGGAAAAAATTGTAATATACTTTGCAAAAGTATGTATTTTCAGCTGTTTTCTGTTAATTTTGCGTGGGATATTTTGTATTTCGTGTTACATTAAATTTATAGATAGTATGAATAAACTGACATCAATTCTCATGTATGGCCTTACGGGAACGGTGGCAACCGCCTCATTTTCTTCCTGCAAGAACATGAAAAAAGAAGAGGTTAAGAAACCTATGAACATTGTCTACATCATGTGCGACGATCATTCGTTCCAGACAATCAGTGCCTACGACCGGCGTTATATGCAAACACCTAACATTGACCGGATAGCTAACGAGGGAGTGCGCTTCACCAACAGTTTTGTAGCCAATTCGTTGAGCGGACCTAGCCGTGCCTGCATGCTTACAGGCAAGCACAGCCATGCCAACGGTTATACCGACAATGCCGACGGAAACATGTTTGACGGTAGCCAGCAGACCTTTCCCAAGCTTCTGCAACAGGCCGGCTACCAGACAGCCATGATTGGGAAGTGGCACTTGGGCTCCGAGCCTACGGGGTTCAACCATTGGGACATCCTGGTAGGGCAGGGAGATTACTACAATCCCACCTTCATACGCAATGGCGAGAAGCTGAAGCGCGAAGGCTATGCAACAAATATTGTTACCGATGTTGCCCTCAACTGGATGGACAGTATTCGCGATGAGAACAAGCCTTTCTGCCTCTTCATTCACCATAAGGCACCGCACCGCACCTGGATGCCCGACCTCTGCGACCTCGACCTTTATGAAGATGTGACGTATCCTATGCCCAAGAACTTCTATGACAAATATGAGGGGCGTATTCCGGCTTCCAAGCAAGAGATGAGCATTATCGAAGACATGGATTTGGTCTATGACCTGAAAATGGCCGACAAGGAGAATGAAATACATACCAATACCGGGCTGGAAGGCTACGGTCGCTATCTGTATAACGCATTGAACCCCGAACAGAAAGCTGTGTGGGACAAACATTACGACCCCATTATCGCCAAGTTCAAGAAAGACAAACTATCAGGAAAAGCGCTGGCAGAGTGGAAGTACCAGCAATACATGCACGACTACATGCGCGTCATACATTCCGTAGACCGTAACGTGGGCCGCGTACTCGATTATCTGGAAGCACACGGTTTACTGGAGAATACCATGATTGTCTACACTTCCGACCAAGGCTTCTATATGGGCGAACATGGATGGTTCGATAAGCGATTCATGTATGAGGAGTCATTCCGTACTCCGCTTCTGGTGCGTCTGCCCGGTGGCAAGAAGGGGGATGTTGACGAGATGGTGCAGAACATAGACTACGGTCCCACTATTCTTGACCTGGCAGGCGTACAGGTGCCCGAAGATATGCACGGAGTTTCCTTCTTGCCGTTGCTAAGGGGAGAAGAAGTGCCCGAATGGCGTAGTTCCTTGTATTATCATTTCTATGAATACCCTGCCGAGCATTCCGTTTGCCGTCATTATGGCGTGCGCACCGACCGTTATAAACTGATTCACTTCTATAATGATGTGGATTGCTGGGAACTGTATGACTTGCAGACCGACCCGAGCGAGATGAACAATATCTTCGGAAAGCCCGGTACGGAAGAGATTACGAAGCAGTTGAAACAGGAGATGCTGAAGTTGCAGGAGCGGTATGACGACCCGATAAGGAACCAATATGAAGACTGATATCACCAAGCCTTCGAGGTGAACGGAAAAGGTAGAGAGCCGGAATACTTCGCGTACTCCGGCTCTCTATGTATAAAAAGGTTTTGGTTGGTTTAGGACTCGAATATTTTACTTTAAAAGAGAATTTGTCTGTTACATGTTGGGGTTGTCCATGATTACCGTCATCTCGGGAACCAGTACATATTCACCCTTCTTGCTGTTCCATTTATAGTACGTGGTAGTCATCGTCTTGCCTTGGTAGGCATAACGGATGCATATGTCGTTACCCCATGCATTCTTGGTGCTGTTCCATTTCAAGGCTTCGCTTTCTGTCATGCGGTTCTGGTCGTCGTACTTATAATTATACTTCATATAGTTGGCGAGCGTGTTTCCGTCCATCTTGTATACGGTCTCTGCCACTTTCATGCCATTTACTTCTTCCGAATTGTAAATGAAGTTGCTCTTATTGTCGGCTGATGCATTTAATCCGCAAACTAAGAGGAGTGCTGAAATAATCACTGTTTTTAAAGATACTTTTGCTTTCATGGCCTTATGTCTTTTTCTGTTTAACTTTCTATTTTCTATAAATATGTCATTTATTTCGCTGCAAAGGTACGTATTAAATTGACATAAATATAAATATTGGATTAAATTTTATCAATTTGTTATTATTGAGGAGCCCGCTATGCTTCCCTTTTGGCAAGATAGGTGAACAAAAAATATCCGGTAGCGAGGTTACCGGATATTCTGATGAGCAAACTGTATTTGGAAAGGATTGCTTCTGTTGCTTTCTGATTGTAAGTTAAATAAAGTTATTGGGCTGTTTAGTGTGCCTGCAACCAGTTGTTTCCCCACCCGCAATCGGCTTTCAGGGGTACGTGCATGCGATATGCCTGCTCCATCTCTTCGATTACGATTTTCTGCACAAGCTCCTTTTCCGCCTCTGGAACGCTGAAATTTAATTCGTCGTGGACTTGCAAAATCATCTTTGCTTTCAGATTGTAAGCTTGGAAACGTTGATAGATGTGTGCCATGGCTACTTTTATGATGTCGGCGGCACTTCCCTGGATGGGAGCATTGATGGCATTCCGTTCGGCATAGCCTCGGACTACTCCGTTTCTTGAGTTGATGTCCGGCAGAAAGCGCTTGCGGTGGAAGATGGTTTCCACATAGCCGTTTTCGCGTGCCACTTGGATACTTTTGTCCATGTACTCCTTGACTTGCGGATAGGTTTCAAAGTATCCGTCTATCAGCTCTTTGGCTTCCTGGCGGGAAACATCCATGCGCTCAGCCAGTCCGAAGACGGAGATGCCATAGATGATGCCGAAGTTTGCCGTTTTTGCCTTGCGGCGCATGTCGGCGGTTACGTTGCCGATATCTACCTTATATATCTTGGCAGCGGTGGCGGCATGGATGTCGTGCCCGCTGAGGAAGGCGTCTATCATGTTCTTGTCCTCGCTCAGATGGGCCATGATGCGCAGCTCTATCTGCGAGTAGTCGGCAGAGAAGAACTCGCAGCCGTCATCGGGGATGAACGCCTTGCGGATTTCCTTTCCGTCTTCGTCGCGGATGGGGATGTTCTGCAGGTTGGGGTTGCTGGAGCTGAGGCGTCCGGTGGCTGTCACCGCCTGGTTGAAGGAGGTGTGGATGCGTCCCGTGCGCGGATTGATGAGTTGGGGCAGGGCGTCTATGTAGGTGCTCAGCAGTTTTTTCAGTCCGCGGTACTCGAGTATCTTTCCGATGATTTCGTGCTTGCTGCGGTAGCTCTGCAGCACTTCTTCGGAAGTGACGTACTGCCCGGTTTTGGTCTTTTTGGCTTTCTCCACGATTTTCAGCTTGTCGAAGAGCACCTCGCCTACCTGCTTGGCAGAGCTGATATTGAACGTTTCTCCCGCCATCCCGTAGATTTCCTTTTCAATCTCCTGCAGGCGGACGGTGAAGTGCTGGGACGACTGCTTCAATGCTTTCGTATCGAGCAGTACTCCATTGCTCTCTATATTGACAAGTACGGGCACGAGCGGCATCTCTATTTCGTAGAACAGATGTTCGGCACTTTGCTTTTTCAGCTCCTTTTCCAGTACGTTCTTCAGTTTGAGGGTGACGTCTGCATCCTCGCAGGCATAACGGTAGACGTCTTCGGGCGGAAGGTCGCGCATGTTCTTCTGTTTTTTGCCCCGCGCTCCAATCAGCTCGTCGATGTGGATGGTCTGGTAGTGCAGATAGATTTCCGCCAGATAGTCCATGTTGTGCCGGAGTTCGGGTTGAAGCACGTAATGGGCAAGCATGGTGTCGAAAAGCTTGCCCTTCACCCGGACTCCGTAATTCTGGAGGATAATCATATCGTACTTGATATTTTGTCCTACTTTCATGGATTTTTCGTTTTCGAGGAGTGGGCGGAACTCATTTACAATTTTTAAGGCTTCCTCTCGTTCAGCAGGCACGGGTACGTAGTACGCCCGATTTTCAGCGTCGCTGAAGCTCATTCCCACGAGTTCGGCATCCATCGGTTCGGTTCCGGTGGTTTCGGTATCTATTGAGAGAATTTTGCTTGTAAGTAACTTTTGAATAGTTTTCCTTCTTTTTTCTTCTGTATCAATGAGTTGATAATCCACATCGAGCATTTCTAACCGCTTCAGATTTGAATTTTCGGAAGCGCCCGTCCACTCGCCCGCCAAATTTGCAAACAAATCGCCTTGAACGGGGACACTGTTTTCGGGAGTGGAGATTTGCGGCTGGGCAAACAGAGTTCCGGCAAAGGGGTCGGGGGCCGGAGAGGTTGGGGTGGGGGAGGAAGAGTCGCCGTTTCCTTTTTTGAGTACTCGGTCGATAAGCGTACGGAATTCCAGTTCCTCGAAAATCCTGCGGAGTTCTTCTTCGTTCGGCTCTTCCCGGACAAGCGAATTCATGTCGAGTCGGATGGGGACATCCGTTTTGATGGTGGCAAGGAATTTGGAGAAGGTAATCATCTCCCGGTTTGTCTCCACTTTCGTTTTCAGTGCGCCTTTCAGTTGCCCGGTGTGTTCCAGCAGATTCTCGATACTGCCGAATTCGGCAATCAGTTTCTGTGCGGTTTTCTCGCCCACACCCGGACAGCCGGGGATGTTGTCGGAAGCATCTCCCATCAGCCCGAGCATATCGATGACCTGCTCCGTGGACTGTATATTGAACTTCGTCTTTACCTCTTCCGTGCCCATAATCTCGAATCCGCCGGTGTGCTTGGGACGGTACATGAAGACATTGGCTGATACTAGTTGTCCGTAGTCCTTGTCGGGAGTCATCATATAGGTGGTGATGCCCTGCCGTCCGGCTTCGGTGGCAAGCGTGCCTATTACGTCGTCCGCTTCATAGCCGCCCACCTCGAGGATGGGGATGCGGTAGGCGCGGATGATATCCTTTATAATAGGTACGGAAAGGCGGATGGCCTCGGGCGTCTCTTCGCGCTGTGCCTTGTATTGCTTGTAGGCTTCGTGGCGGAAGGTAGGTCCCGACGGGTCGAAGGCCACCCCTATGTGTGTGGGATTCTCTTTTTTGAGTACTTCTTCCAGGGTATTCACAAAGCCTAGAATGGCCGAAGTGTTGAATCCTTTTGAGTTGATTCTCGGGTTCTTGATGAACGCATAATAAGCCCGATATATCAGTGCGTATGCATCGAGCAAAAACAGTTTATCGATTGAATTCATACATTTAATCCTTTTTTTTCATGGTAAAAGTACAAAAAAATACCGTATTAACCGTTTTATTACTATTTTTGTGGGCAAATAGAGATGCATGGACTACTCATCACTTATACAATCTCCGATTTCTGAGGAATTGGAGGACTTCAAGAAACTTTTTGAAAGTGCCCTCACCAGTTCCAACCTTTTGCTGAACAGCGTGATTGCGCATATCCGGCAGAAGAATGGAAAGATGATGCGCCCCATTCTGGTGCTTCTGGCTGCGAAGCTTTTTGGTAGGGTATGTCCTGCAACCCTGCATGCTGCGGTTGCGCTGGAACTTCTTCATAATGCAAGCCTTGTGCACGATGATGTAGTGGACGAAAGTACTGAACGCCGTGGACAACTCTCCGTTAATGCCGTTTTCAATAATAAGGTAGCCGTGCTGGCAGGCGATTATCTGCTTGCAACAGCGTTGGTGCAAGTGGGCATGACCCGTAATCATGACATCATTGACATTGTCTCCTGTCTGGGGCAGGACTTGGCGGATGGTGAGCTTCTGCAGCTCTCCAATGTCAGCAATCTCCATTTCTCCGAGGATGTCTATTTCGACGTTATCCGCAAGAAGACGGCCGTGCTTTTTGCGGCTTGTACGAAGGCGGGAGCTCTTTCGGTGGGAGCCGGCGATGAAATGGCGGAATCTGTACGTCTGTTCGGTGAATATATCGGGCTTTGCTTTCAGATAAAGGATGATATTTTCGATTACTCCGAGAGCAAGGAGATAGGCAAGCCTACCGGAAATGATATGGTGGAAGGGAAGTTGACTCTGCCCACGCTCCATGTACTCAATACCGTGAAGGATAAAACAGCGGAAGAGATAGCCGTGAAGATAAAGAACGGGGAGGCAACGACGGATGAAATAGCCCATTTAATCGAATTTACCAAACAGCATGGTGGTATAGAGTATGCCTCGCAAGTGATGTATGAATATAAGGAAAAGGCTCTTTCTTTGCTGGCTTCTTTGCCCGATACGGAGGTGAAGGCGGCGCTTGCCGGGTATCTGGACTATGTGGTGGAGCGGGAGAAATGACGGAGCTGTTTCCGGCCGATGATAATGATAAAGCCTGATGGAATCCAATCCGTCAGGCTTTATTCATAGGTAGATGCAGCTTCTTCTTAGAAGAATTTCATCTCTTCACCCTTGATTTCCGAAAGCAGCAGGTTGGCAAGACGGCTGGTTCCCAAGCGGAACAGTTCGTTGTTCAGCCATTCTTCGCCGAGCACTTCCTTGACGATAGTGTAGTAAATCAGTGCGTCATTCACGCAGTTGATTCCTCCTGCAGGCTTAAAGCCTACCTTGATACCCGTCAGCTCGTGATATTCCTTGATGGCCTGGCACATGACCAGAGCGGCCTCCGGTGTAGCTGCAGGCTGCTGCTTGCCGGTGGAGGTTTTGATGAAATCGGCACCCGAATACATGGAAAGGATAGAGGCTTTCTTGATGTTCGAAGCCGTTTTCAAGGCTCCGGTTTCGAGGATTACCTTCATGTGGTGCTCCTTGCAGGTAGCCTTGAGCTCCTGTATCTCCTCGCACATGCTTTCGTAGTCGCCTGCCAGGAACTTGCCCACCGAAATGACGATGTCTATCTCGTCGGCGCCTTCCATCAGGGCCATGGCGGTTTCTGCCACTTTCACTTCGACGAAAGTCTGGGAGGAGGGGAAACCGGCCGATACGCAGGCGATTTTTACATCTTCCACTTCCAATGTGTCTTTTACGACTTCTGCGAAATTGGGGTATACGCAGATGGCTGCCACGTTCTTCAGGTCGGGGAACTCTTCGTCGAACCTGTTCACTTTCTGGGTGAACTTCATGACGCTTTCGTCGCTGTCTTCACTCTTCAGGGTAGTGAGGTCGATGCAGTTGAACAGGAACTTTTTCACTTCCGGTGTATTGTTTTCCGGTACTTTTTCTTCGATGATGGCGGCTGTTTGTGCGGCTATTTCCGCATCATCCAGCTGGGTGTTGTACTTTGCCAGGGCGGCATCGTACTTGCTTTGGGTAGGCTCATTTTTCTCCATAATCTTTCAATTTCGGGTTATTGATATGTCTTGTCCGGTCACGTCCGGTTTTCTTCTCGAGGTTGCGGTGAAAGGCTTCGGTAAGGTTCACTCCGGTCTGGTTCGCAATGCAGAGAAGTACCCAGAGAACGTCTGCCATTTCATCGTCGAGGTTGTCTTTTTCTCCCTCCTTGAAGGACTGGTCTCCATACTTGCGGGCCATGACACGGGCCAGTTCGCCCACCTCTTCGGTCAGGATGGCCATGTTGGTGAGTTCGCTGAAATAGCGTACTCCGTATTCCTTTATCCAGGAATCCACTTGTTTCTGTGCTTCTTCTAGCGTCATTATTCCTTGTTTTTTGTATCCATACAGATGGTCACGGGGCCATCGTTCATCAGTTCTACCTTCATGTCGGCGCCAAATTCGCCGGTACCTATTTCTTTACCTAAAGCCAGACTCAGTTCTCTGCAGAATTGTTCGTACAGCGGCACGGATATTTCCGGCCGTGCCGCCCGTATGTAGGAGGGACGGTTGCCTTTCCTGGTGGAGGCGTGGAGGGTGAACTGGCTGATGACCAGTATGTCGCCGCCTGTATCAAGAATGGACTTGTTCATTACGCCGTTTTCGTCATCGAAAACGCGCAGGTTGACTATCTTCTTGCAGAGCCAGTCGATATCTTCCTTTCCATCGGATTCTTCGATGCCTACGAGTATCATGAGGCCCTTTCCGATGGAGGCTTTGCAGGTTCCGTTGATGGTGACGGAAGCGTGTCCGGCACGTTGTATCACTACTCTCATGTTTTTCTTGTCTTTTTGAGGCAACAAAGTTACGAATTAATTCGTTGCGTACATGGCTTTACGGGCCGATTTATCAGGCATTATCCGCGGCTTTTTCATTTGCAGCAGTTAGAGGATCTATCACTTCGCTCCGTCAGGAGCTAAAGAAGTTAGAGTCGGTACTCTTGCGTATGTACTTGCAGAAGTATCGGCTTAACTCCTGAGCCCGAAGGGCGATAACTCCCTTTACCTCCTTTAAATGAAACAGCCTTTGAATGAAATAACCGTGAGCATTATCAGGCGTTTTGACAGATACTGGACTTTGTCGTCTCAGACGCCAGTGTCTGTCCGCTTGAACACCAGTGTTTGTCCGCTTGAACACCAGTGTCTGATAATGGCTGCTCAATACGCTGTAAATCAGTGCTTATTTTTCCGAAAAATAGGTCTGTATGATTCTTGCCTTTGCTTCTCCCACTACGGTTGCCAGCTCTTGGGCAGATGCTTCGCGGATACGCTTCACGCTTTTGAACTCCTTGAGCAACGCACTTTTTGTCTTTTCTCCGATGCCTTTTATCTCGTCCAGTGCAGAGGCTATCTGCCGTTTGCTGCGTTTGTCGCGGTGGAAGGTGATGGCAAAGCGGTGTACTTCATCCTGAATCTGCGTCAGCAACCGGAAGAGGGGGGTGTTCTGTTTCAATCCGATGGTTTGGGGAGGGAAGCCGTACAGCAGCTCGGAAGTGCGGTGTTTGCCATCCTTGGCAAGTCCGGCGATGGGGATGTTCAGACCAAGTTCGTCCATCACCTCTTTTACGGCGTTCATTTGCCCTTTCCCGCCGTCGGTGATAAGGAGGTCGGGCAGGGGAGCTTTCTCTTCTATGGCGCGCTGATAGCGCCGTTTTACGACTTCTTTCATGGAAGCATAGTCGTCCGGCCCCTCTACGGTCTTGATATTGTACTTGCGGTAATCTTTCTTGGAAGGTTTCCCCTTGACGAAGACCACGCACCCGGCCACGGGGTCGGAACCTTGGATATTGGAGTTGTCGAAGCATTCTATCTGCATGGGCAGGCGGTCCAGGTGCAGCTCTTGCTGTATCTCTTTCAGCAGACGTACGGTCCGTTGTTCCGGATTCAATTTTTCGGCTTGTTTCAGACGGTCGGCTTTGTACTGCTTCACGTTGAGGATGGAGAGTTCCAGCAGTTTCTTTTTGTCTCCCCGTTGCGGGATGGTGAAAACGACGTCTTTCAGTTCCATATCCAGCTCAAAAGGCACGATGATTTCGCGCGAAAGGCTTTTGTACCTCTCCCGCATTTCGATGATGCCGAGTGAGAGCAGTTCTTCTTTGGTCTCGTTCAGCCGCTTCTTATATTCGAAGGTGAAAGCCTGGTTGATGGCACCGTTCGTGATGTGCAGGTAATTGATAAAAGCAGACTTCCCGTCACTGTCTTCTTCGATGGAGAATACGTCGATATTGTGCAGCACGTTACTTACCACTTCCGATTTCGCCCGGTAGTTTTCAAGCAGCAGGTATTTCTCCTTTATCTTCTGTGCTTCTTCAAACTTCATTTCGGCTGCCAGTTCCTGCATTTGTTGGAAAAGCATCCGTTCTATCTCCTGGGTATTCCCTTTGAGTATTTCCTTGATTTCAGCGATGTTTTTCAGATACTCCTCCTGACTTTGTCTGCCGATGCAGGGTCCTGCACAGTTCTTGATGTGATATTCCAGGCAGACATTGAACTTTCCGGCACGTATGTTCTCCGGAGAGAGGTTCAGGTGGCATGTACGCAAAGGGTACAGGTGCTTGATGAGGTCGAGTAATGCGTACATGGAAGGTATATGGCTGTAAGGGCCATAATAGGAGGAGCCGTTACGGATTATCTTCCGGGTTCTGAATACGCGTGGAAAGTATTCGTTCTGCACGCAGATGCTGGGATATGTTTTGTCGTCTTTCAACAGCACGTTGTAGCGTGGCTTGTATTTCTTGATAAGATTGTTTTCCAGCAACAGCGCGTCTTCTTCCGTATTCACCACGATATACCGAATATCTGCAATCTTGCTTACCAATACCCGTGTCTTTCCCGGTTCGTGCTCGCGGTTGAAGTAGGAGGATACTCTTCGCTTCAGGTTTTTGGCCTTTCCTACGTATATGATGGTTCCTTCAGTATTCAGATATTGGTAAATACCGGGGCTTTCGGGAAGGTTGGATACAATCCCTTTGAGGTAGTCGTTGGTTCGTAATTCAGAACTGCTTTCCATAAATTATCTTGTATCTATAACCTGATTTTGATTTCTTGTTCTCCATGATTGTTCTATCCCGTCCTTTGGTTTCCCTCCTTCCGGAAGGAGGAAAATTGGAGATGGCTTAGGGAGACGATTTGCTTATAATGAAAGCACCGTCTCTACCTCTACATCCTTGCCGAACACTTCTCTCCCGTGGAGGTCTTTCAGCTCGATGATGAAGTTTACATAAGTTTTCTTGGGATTTGTCTGTTTCACCAGCTTGCAGGCTGCTTCCATTGTTCCGCCGGTTGCCAGCAAGTCGTCGTGCAGCAATACTACATCGTCTTCGGTGATGGCATCCTTGTGCATCTGTATGGTGTCTTTGCCGTATTCTTTGTCATAGCTTTCCTCAATGGTTTCTGCTGGCAGCTTTCCCGGTTTGCGGATGGGAACGAAACCTGCCCCCAGTCTGGTGGCGAGAATTGGTCCCATAATGAAACCTCTTGATTCGATACCTGCTACTTTGGTTATTCCTTTGTCCTTGTACATCTCGTACAGCGTGTCCGAAAGTTCCTGCAAGGCGGCAGGTTCCTTGAACAGGGTGGTTACATCGTAGAATAGAATTCCCGGGATGGGGAAGTCGGGTATTTCCCGAATGCTTTTGGCGAGTGTTTCTTTGCTCATAATCAGTTTATTTAATACGTTTGTTGAATTCTTTGTTTCACGTGGAACTTTGCCTCCTATCGTCCGCAAAGCACCAGCAGTACGTTGATGTCGCTTGGAGATACTCCCGGAATGCGGCTTGCCTGGGCTATTGTTTCTGGGTCGATCTTCATCAGCTTCTGTCTGGCTTCGGTGGAGAGGGACTGGATGGAGTTATAGTCAAACTTCCCTTTTATTTTGATGCTTTCCAGTCTTGCCAGCTTATCCGCAATAATCCGTTCGCGTCCGATGTACCCCTCGTATTTGATAAGTATTTCTGCTGCTTCTACAATTTCTTCCTTTCTGTCGGATATTTTATCCAGTTCCCGCTTAAAGGCGTTGACGTGTTCGGCAATATTATCAATCGTTACTTGCGGCCGGTTTATCAAATCAATCAGTTTGCATCCTTGGCGCAGTGGAGTAGTGCCAAGCTGTTCCAATGCCGGATTGATTAATGCCGGTTTCATCGAATAGTTCCGTGTGAAGTCTATGATTCGGTTCACGGCTTCACGCTTTTCTGTCAGCAGTCTGTAGCGGTCTTCCTTGGCGAGTCCCAACTTCCATGCTTTTTCCGTGAGGCGCATGTCGGCATCGTCCATACGGAGGAGGATGCGATATTCGGCACGGGAAGTAAACATGCGGTAAGGCTCGTCCACGCCTTTTGTTACCAGGTCATCGATTAAAACACCGATATATGCTTCATCCCTTGCTAGGACAAACGGTTCTCCGCCGTGGCAATTGATGTGGGCGTTGATACCTGCCATGATTCCTTGTCCGGCAGCTTCCTCGTAACCGGTAGTTCCGTTTACTTGTCCGGCAAAGAACAGATTCTTTATTTTCTTCGTCTCCAGCGTATGCTTCAGTTGCGTAGGGTCAAAGAAGTCGTATTCGATGGCATAGCCGGGGCGGTAGATGACCAAATCTCTGAATGCCGGTATCTTTTTCAACGCCGCAATCTGGATGCTCATGGGCAATGAAGAAGAGAATCCGTTCAGGTAGAGTTCTTGGGTTGTTTCTCCTTCGGGCTCCAGAAAAAGCTGGTGCTGCGGTTTGTCGGGAAAGGTCACAATCTTGGTTTCTATGCTGGGACAGTAACGCGGACCGATACTTTGAATCTGTCCGTTGAAAAGGGGAGAATCGGGGAGCCCTTCGCGAAGGATGCGGTGCGATTCTTCGTTGGTGAAGCAAGTCCAGCATGGAAGCTGTTTGAGGTGGCGTATGCCGGTGTTCATGAACGAGAATTTGTGGAAGTCGCATTCTCCGTCTTGGATTTCCATATCCTCATAATGCACGCTGCGTCCGTCTATGCGTACGGGGGTTCCCGTCTTCATGCGTCCGAATGTGATGCCATGTTTGGCGATGGACTCGGTTAATTGGTAGGATGCAGGTTCTGCCATGCGTCCGCCCGGAAGCATAGTGCGCCCCACGTGCATCAGTCCGTTGAGGAAAGTGCCTGCGGTGAGTACTACACATTTGGCACGGAACGTTACTCCCCAGAGGGTCACTACTCCCGTAATCTCACCGTTTTCAACGAGGATTTCCTGCACGGTATCCTGCCAGATATGCAGATTGGGGATGTTCTCCAGAATATCTCTCCATGCCCAGATGAATTTGTTGCGGTCGCACTGTGCGCGCGGGCTCCACATGGCAGGGCCTTTGGAGCGGTTCAGTATACGGAACTGTATGGCTGTCTGGTCTGTCACCAGGCCCGTATATCCTCCCAGAGCATCTATTTCGCGTACTATTTGTCCTTTGGCGATGCCTCCCACTGCCGGATTGCAACTCATCTGACCGATTTTGTTCATATCCATTGTGATGAGACAGGTCTTTGAACCGAGGTTTGCGGCAGCAGCTGCTGCCTCGCATCCGGCATGTCCGGCACCGATTACAATAATGTCATACTTAAACTCCATTCGTTCCGTGTAATTTAAAACTGTGCAAAGTTACTAAAAAGTTGCGGTTTCGTCATGTGTTATCTTACAGAATACTTGTCTGTTCTCAATGTGTGTGAGGGGAGACTCCGGATGAAATATCCTGTAATGGTTAAAGAATTTAAATGACGGTGGGATAATTAAGAAAGCATTTGTCTGGTAACTTTATTATCAATTTCTTTACGACAACAAAAAGAATTTATTCCTCGTTGTCACGTCCGCAAGCGTGTTACTCCGTAGCAATTCATTCCTTTGTTTGCCTTTTAATCAGTGATACATAAATTTTGAGTGGATGAAGAACAAACAGCTTTCCGTTGTCCCTGCCTGGAACCTGCAAATTTAGGATAATCCGGAAGTTTTAAGCGTCAGAAGGGATAAATGTGGCATTTATTGGCTCGAAATTTCTATTCTTTTTTTCAGAATCGGCTTATCTTTGCTTTCGTAGAAACCAATAAAAAGTTATAATACAATGAGAAGACTTTTCCTCATATCGTCATTCTTGACGTTGTTTGCAATCGGAAGCTCGGCGCAATGGAAGCCGGCAGGTGATAAAATCAAAACGGACTGGGCATCCCAGATTAATCCCGCGGATGTGTTGCCCGAATATCCTCGTCCCATCATGGAACGGAGTGACTGGAAGAACTTGAACGGACTGTGGAATTATACCGTTATAAATAAAGGTGAGCATCTTCCGGCAGAGTTCGAAGGGCAGATACTTGTTCCCTTCGCCATCGAATCCTCCTTGTCCGGAGTCGGAAAAAGAATCGATCAAAATCAGGAACTGGTCTACCAGCGCAGTTTTGAAGTACCTTCCTCCTGGAAAGGAAAACAAGTACTGCTGCACTTTGGCGCTGTCGACTGGAAAACGGACGTGTGGGTGAATGATGTGAAAGTTGGCAGCCATACGGGTGGATTTACCCCGTTCTCCTTCGACATTACTGCCGCCCTTTCCGCCAAAGGTGCCAATCAGTTGGTTGTAAAGGTTTGGGACCCGACGGACAAAGGACCTCAACCTCGTGGAAAGCAGGTCAGTAATCCGGAAGGTATCTGGTATACTCCCGTAAGCGGCATCTGGCAGACGGTATGGATGGAGCCGGTTGCCGGAAAGCATATCGAGAACCTCCGTATCACTCCCGATATTGACCGTAACATGCTGACGGTGAAAGCTGAACTGAATGCCGGATGTCCATCAGACCTTCTGGAAGTGAATGTGTATGACGGCAATCAACTGGTAGCCACCGGCAAAAGTATCAATGCAGAGCCGGTGGAGGTGTCCATGCCCCGGAATGCCAAGTTGTGGAGTCCGGATTCCCCCTTCCTTTATACGCTGAAAGTGACTCTGAAAAGTGGAGGCAAGGTAGTGGATAAGGTGGACAGCTATGCTGCCATGCGTAAGTACTCCACCCGTCGTGACGCGGATGGCATCGTACGCCTGGAACTGAATAACGAGGCTTTGTTCCAGTTTGGACCGCTGGACCAGGGTTGGTGGCCCGACGGACTGTATACAGCTCCCACAGACGAGGCTTTGCTGTATGATGTACAGAAGACGAAAGATTTCGGTTTCAATATGATTCGCAAGCATATCAAGGTGGAACCGGCACGTTGGTACACACATTGTGACCGTTTGGGTATCATCGTATGGCAGGATATGCCGAGCGGTGACCGTAATCCGGAATGGCAGAACCGCCGCTATTTCGACGGAACAGAACTGAAACGCTCCGCCGAATCCGAAGCCTATTATCACAAGGAATGGAAGGAAATAATGGATTGTCTCTACTCTTATCCGTGTATCGGTACATGGGTACCGTTCAACGAAGCTTGGGGACAGTTCAAGACGGTAGAGATAGCCGAATGGACGAAACAGTATGACCCGACCCGCCTGGTGAATCCGGCAAGTGGCGGTAACCATTATACTTGCGGTGACATGCTCGATCTCCACAACTATCCCCAACCGGAAATGTATCTGTATGATGCACAGCGTGCCACGGTTTTGGGTGAGTATGGCGGCATCGGCCTTGTCTTGAAAGACCATATCTGGGAACCGAACCGCAATTGGGGATATGTTCAGTTCAACTCTTCCAAAGAAGTGACTGATGAGTACGTGAAATATGCCGATATGCTGTATCAGATGATAAAAAGAGGTTTCTCGGCAGCCGTCTATACACAGACCACGGATGTGGAGGTGGAAGTGAACGGTCTGATGACTTACGACCGCAAGGTGATAAAGCTGGATGAGAAGCGTGTGAAGGAGATAAATACGCGTATTTGCAATGCGTTGAAAAAATAACCGGGCAATAATTTCATAATGATGAGTGATTGGCGTAAATTGCCGGTCACTCATCATTGTTGTTGGGCTTAAAGCATATTGTTGTTATGAAACGATTGATTATAAGTATTTTCCTTAGTCTGTGCATGGGAGCGGTGTTACCGGCCTGTGCGCAGGATGCCGTTCATTACTATTTCAGAACGATGGATATCCGGAACGGTCTTTCGCAGAACACCGTGTATCAGATTTTGCAGGATAGGAAAGGCTTTATGTGGTTTGGGACCAAGGACGGTCTGAACCGTTATGACGGATTGTCTTTCCGTGTCTACAAGAAGGAGAATTCCGGTTTAGGAAAGAACTTCATAACTGCGCTCTATGAAGACTGCCGGGGCAATATCTGGATTGGTACCGATGGAGGAGTCTTTATTTACGATCCCGTACTGGATTTCTTTACCGCTTTCGATGAGGCCAGTGATAGCGGCAGTGTTATCAGGGATTTTGTCACCATGATTGGAAGTGACGAGGACGACAATATCTGGATATCGGTAGAAAACCAAGGGCTGTTCTGCTATAGACTGGATGAAGGGAAACTTCTGAACCGTCTGCATGATTCGGGACTGCCCAACGTCACCCGCTTCTGGCTGAATGGGAATACTTGTTGGCTGGCTTTGTATGCGGATAATCTTTACTATACGAAAGCTGATTTTGAGACTCCTCTGCAGCCTTTCAAGGATGCGGAAGGAAATGAGATTTTCAAGAACGACATTATCAACTGGCAGGTCAGCGGCCCCCATAACTGCGTATATATCGCTTCGCTGAACGGGTTGACAGAGATAAACCAGACTACAGGCAAGACGCGGAAGCTGCTGGACACCTATGTGAGGGCTTTGCAGTTCAGGTCTGACGACGAGCTGTGGGTGGGTGCGGAGTCCGGTTTGTATATTTACAATCTGACGAATGACAAGATTACCCATTTGACCGTTCCCGACCAGGATGATTCGTATGCATTGTCGGACAAAGCCATTTATTCGCTTTGCTGCGACAAGGAGAACGGTATGTGGATAGGGTCTTATTTCGGTGGAGTGAACTATTGTCCTTATCAGTGGACTTATTTCGAGAAGTTCTATCCAAGAGACAATCTCAGGCATTTTGGCCGTCGTGTACGGGAAATCTGTGAAAGCAATGACGGCACCTTGTGGATAGGCACCGAAGACAAAGGCTTGTTCAATTACAATCCGGAAAACGGAAAGATAGTGCCCTTTGAGCATCCGGGTATTTATCAGAATATTCACGGCCTTTGCCTGGACGGGGATGATTTGTGGGTAGGTACGTTCTCCGGTGGCTTGAACCGGGTAAATCTTCCTACCGGGCAGGTGAGACATTATGCCAAGGGTGAGAGTGAGAATTCCATGGCCGCCAATGACGCTTTCACCATTTGCAGGACTACTACGGGAGACGTGTGGATAGGCACTACATCCGGTCTGTTGAAGTACAATCGTTCCACAGACGACTTTGTCCGGATTCCTCAGTTGAAGAATCTGTTTACTTACGACATTCTGGAGGACTTCAACGGGAATCTGTGGTTTGCCACGTTCTCTAATGGAGTGTTCTGCTACAATGTAAGAAGTCGGCAGTGGAGGAACTATCTGTCTAATGAGAACGATTCGACCTCTCTTTCCTACAATAAGGTCATCAGTATCTACGAAGACAGTAAGAAGCGTTTGTGGTTCACGACGCTGGGTGAGGGCTTTTGCCGCAACAATCGGGAAACGGACAACTTTACCCGTTATGACATGTCGAAAGGTTTTCCGAGCAATACCATCTACAAGATGGTCGAGGACAAGCGGGGAAACTTATGGATTACTTCCAATTATGGCCTGGTCTGCTTCAATCCCGATACGGAGAGCAAACATGTCTATACCACGGCAAACGGGCTGCTGAGCAACCAGTTCAATTTCCAGTCCGGTTACATTGACAAGAAGGGGCGCATCTATTTAGGTAGTATCAACGGATTCATAGCCTTTGACCCGGAAACTTTTGTGGAGAACACTTTTCTCCCTCCCGTAGTGATTACAGATTTTTATCTGTTCAACAAACGGCTTTCGGTGGACAGTCCGGATTCTCCTTTGGAGAAGAGCATCACCTATGCGGATGAGTTAGAATTGGATGCCGACCAGAATTCCTTCTCTTTCCAGGTTGCGGCCCTGAGTTACCAGGCACCCGAAATGAATGGTCTTGAATGTAAGCTGGAAGGCTTTGACCGCGACTGGTATACGGTAGGACGGAATTCTATCATCAACTATTCAAACCTTCCATACGGAAGCTATACATTGCGTATAAAAGGTTCCAATAGCGATGGCAAGTGGAACGTGGCGGAACGTGTGCTCGACATCCATATCCGTCCTCCTTTCTATCTTTCCACTTGGGCGTATGTCGGTTATGCGGTATTGGTGCTGTGTTCGCTGGTTGGCATAGTTATCTATTTCAGAAAACGGACCCGGCAGAAGCACCAGCAGGCTATGGACAAGTTTGAGCGGGAAAAGGAGCGGGAGTTGTATACTGCAAAGATAGACTTCTTTACGAATGTAGCACACGAGATACGTACTCCGCTTACACTGATAAAGAGCCCGCTTGAGAATGTACTGGCTTCCCAGTCTGTTTCGGATGACATCAGGGATGATTTGGAGACCATGGAGTTGAACACCAACCGGCTGCTCGATCTGGTGAATCAGTTGCTGGACTTCCGGAAGACAGAGACACAAGGTTTCCAATTGAATTTTGTGGAATGTGACGTGTCTGAGCTCTTGCAGAAGACGTATAAGCGCTTCAATCCCCTGGCACGTGAAAGGGGGCTGGCATTGAGTATAGAGACTCCCGAAAGCTTGTATGCTTCGGTTGACAGGGAAGGGCTTACCAAGATTATCAGCAATTTGCTGACCAATGCGATAAAGTATTCGGAGACCTATATACGCATCAGGTTATATTCGGAAGGTGAAAGACTGCTGCTTTCCGTATACAATGACGGCCTTGTCATTCCGGCAGAGATGCGCGAGGAGATTTTCAAGCCGTTCATCCAGTATAAAACCGGTACGTTGCGCTCTGTGCCCGGCACCGGTATCGGGCTTGCGCTTGCCCGTTCATTGGCCGAGTTCCATGAGGGTACGTTGTGCATGGAAGATTCGATGGAGAACAACTGTTTCTTGCTGTCACTTCCACTAAGGCACGAGCAGACGGTGGTCGTAGAGCATAAAGAACCGGTAACGTGCGGGGAACCCTCCGAGGAAAGTGGTGCAGGTACTGCCTTGGAACAGCACCGGTATACCCTTTTGGTGGTGGAAGACAGCCCGGAGATGCAGGCATTTGTTGTAAAACAGTTCTCTTCGGAATATCGTGTGCTGACTGCCATGAACGGAGTGGAAGCTTTGAAAGTGTTGAAAGAGCATACCGTAAATCTTGTCATTTCAGACATAATGATGCCCGAGATGGACGGACTGGAGTTGTGCGAGCATCTGAAGTCCGAGCTTGATTGTAGCCATATACCGATTGTCCTGCTTACGGCGAAGACGACCCTTCAAGCCAAGATAGAGGGAATGAAGCTGGGGGCTGACGTATATATAGAGAAACCTTTCTCCGTGGAATACCTGAAAGTTTGTGTGGCCAATCTGCTGAATAACCGTGAGAAGCTACGGGCTTCTTTTGTCAATTCTCCTTTTGTGCAGACGGGCAGTATGGCAATGACAAAGGCAGATGAGTCTTTCCTTAAAACATTGAAGGAAGTGGTGGTTGCCAATATGCAGAATCCGGATTTCTGTCTGGATGATATGGCAAGCCTGCTGAACATGAGCCGTTCGAGCCTGAATCGGAAGATAAAGGGCATATTGGATATGACTCCCAATGACTACATCCGCTTGGAACGACTGAAGAAAGCGGCGCAGCTTTTGAAGGAGGGGGAGTGTAAAATCAATGAGGTTTGCTATATGACCGGCTTCAATACTCCTTCCTATTTTACCAAGTGTTTCCAAAAACAATTTGGTATTCTGCCCAAAGACTTCGTGAAATGATAGCATGGAATGCTTGCTAAATATAACAATCCAATCAAATGCCTCTGAGAGACACCTCAGAGGCATTTTTTTGGATTTATAATTGCATAGATTGAAGCGATATTTGCATTAATTTTAGCTTTATGCGGATATATTTGCATCCGAAAATCAACAGTATCATAATACTATGCCCCCTATGCCTATGACGTAACAAATCCTAATCAATGTTCTATGATTGGCAGAAGTGACTAATCACTTTCTGCGGTGTATTTAAAAGGCGGACGTTAGTTTCCGCATAGTTTTAAAATCTAATTCTATAAAAAATGATCAAGAAAATCTTATTCTTATTCTTTGTTGTGTTTGCAGCTACCGCTTATTCACAAGATGTGACCATAACGGGAACGGTGACGGATGCAAATAGTGAGCCTTTGGTGGGCGTGAATGTATTGGTGAAGGGTACTACCACGGGTGCCATTACCGATATTGATGGTAATTTCTCAGTGAGTGGAAAGAAAGGAAGTACACTCGTTTTCTCTTATATCGGTATGCTTACGCAGGAAGTCGCCTATAAGGGAACTGCTTTGCGCGTGGTGATGAAAGATGATTCGAAAGCACTGGAGGAAGTGGTTGTCATCGGTTATCAGACTGTGAAGAAATCCGACTTGACTGGAGCGGTTGCCGTTGTTGATACCAAGGAAATGAAGAAAAGCGCTGCAGGGACACTGGCGAGCCAGATGCAGGGCTTGGCAACCGGTGTCAATGTTCGCAGCAGTGGGCGTGCAGGCGAGGATGCCGATATTCAGATTCGTGGTGTAGGCTCGTTGAGCAACAACTCTCCGTTGTGGGTCATCGATGGAATGATTACCAATCCGGGCGTTGACTTCAATCCGGCCGATGCGGAATCTATTCAAATCTTGAAGGATGCTTCTGCTGCTGCCATTTACGGTTCGCGTGCTGCCAATGGTGTGATTATCGTTACTACCAAGAAAGGTACGAAAGGTCCCATGAAAGTGAATGTAAGCGTAAAGGAGACATTGGAATGGAGCCCGAAATTTGATTTGATGAATGCGGCAGAATATATCAAGTATAATGATATTGCTTATAATGAAGCTATCAAAGATGGCATTGCTACTGTAAACAGCACTCAGAAACACTCACAGTATGATACCAATTGGCAGGATGAAGTGTTGAAGACCGCATTGGTGCAGGACTACAACGTATCACTCTCCGGTGGCGGAGACTCCGGTAGTTATTTTGTATCAGCCGGTTACTATAACAATGATGGCGTTTCTTATGGAAATACTTTCGACCGTTATAGCTTCCGTGTCAATACACAAGGTAAAAAGGGCTGGTTCTCTTTTGGTGAAAACTTGGCTTATTCACTTACAAACACAGACCCGAACCAGACAAATACCTACAATGACTTTTTGCGTATGATGCCTACCATTCCTATTTATGATGAGAATAATCCGGGTGGATATGGCTATGGTGATGCTGCCAAATACAATACTTTTGGTGTGAACCCGATTGCTCGTGAAGATTTGGAATATCGTCATTTCCGTCAGAATCGTTTGAATGGTTCTTTATGGCTGGAATTCAAGCCTTTCGAATTCCTTTCCTATAAATTCAATGGTGGTATTGACCTTTACTTTTATGAGAATTCATGGTTCCGTGGAGAAGGTAACTGGACTCAGAACCAGGAACACCGTGACCCGGAAAGCCAGAAGGCACGTGACAATACTTACAATATGCTGGTTGAACATACTTTGAACTTTAATAAGGATTTTGGCAAGCATCATGTGGATGCTGTAGTCGGTACTACTTACCAGCACCATGAGTGGGAAGGTTTGTGGGCTTCCCGTCTGAACTTCCCGATGTTGGGTAACGGTGATTACCTGACCGTATTGAATGCCGGACAGAGCAACCAGCAGAATACAAACAGTATCAGTGAAAATGCGATGATTTCTTATTTGGGACGTGCGAACTACATTTATGATGATAAATACTATTTGACTGCCACCTTCCGTCGTGACGGAACTTCCCGTCTGGCTAAGGAGAATCGTTGGGGTAATTTCCCATCATTCTCCGGTGCCTGGAGAATTTCAAAAGAGGAATTCTTTGATGTACCTTGGATTAATGATTTGAAGATTAGAGGTAACTGGGGCCGTCTTGGTAACTCTTCCATTGGCGATTGGGATTATATTGGAACTATCAATCAGAGTATTGTAACTGTATTCGGAGGTGCTATTGTTCCGGGTTCTACTCAGGTGAAACTTGCGAATGCAGGTCTTGTTTGGGAAACGAAAGAAACGGTGAATGTAGGCTTTGATGCCAGTTTCCTTAACCAGCGCTTGACTGTCAGCGCAGAGTATTACAACTCAAAGACCAGTGATGTATTGGCAGAGACTCCGATTGCCATTTCTACCGGTAACCAAGGAGGTTCTCCATGGAAAAATGCTGCCAGCTTGCGCAACAAGGGCTTCGAGTTTACACTTGGTTGGAAAGATCAGATTTCGGACTTTAGGTATAGCGCTTTGCTGAATGTGACTACTATGGATAACGAAGTATTGAGCTTGGGTCGTGATGGTACTAATAGAGATTATATTGATTCTGGTCAGGCAAGAACTAAACCGGGCAGATCTTTGGCTGAATTTTATTTGAGAAAAACAGACGGTATCTTCAAGACACAAAAGCAGATTGATAATTATGTGACATCTACGGGTACCCCCATTATGATTGAGGGAAAGCGTCCTCAATTGGGAGATGTGAAATACCTTGACTTGAATGATGATGGAGAGATTACTGATGCCGACCGTGATTATTGCGGTAGTCCCTGGGCCAAGATGCAAATGTCATTAGTATTCAATGCAGAGTGGAAGAACTTCGATTTCAGTATGATGTGGAATGGTCAGTTCGGCAATAAGATATACAACGTATCCCGCTGGCAAGGACGTCTGTTTGCAGACAACTCTAACTATATTCGCTTTGAAAAGGGTGAAGAACCTTACCAGGTAAATCCTAACTCCAATACCCCGCGTATCATTTACGGTGATTTCCGTAACTCCCGTGATGCCGACCGTTTCTTGGAGAATGGCTCTTATTTCCGCATGAAGAACATTTCTATCGGTTATAACTTCAAGCAGAAGTGGCTGACCAACCTGGGTGTTGAGAAACTCCGTCTGTTTGCTACCGGTAGCAATTTGATTACTATCACCGGATATTCCGGCTTGGATCCTGACTTCAAGGGCGCGAATTCCGTTTGGAACAGTGGTACGGACAGTTTTGCATATCCTAATACCCGTTCGGTAATGTTTGGATTGGATTTGACCTTTTAACTTATAAATCAGCTTATAAATTATGAAAAAGATATATTATGGATTAATGCTTGCAGGTGCCTTGACCTTGTGCACCGGATGCAGTTCGAGTTTATTGGATATTGATAATCCCAATGAAGCAACTAATGATACTTATTGGAATAAGCCGGAAGATGCGACAGCCGGTGTCAATGCTTGTTATAGCTTCTTCTATAAGGAAGGCACTTGGATGCGTTGGCTTTCTTTCCGCTATGATTTGACTTCGGACGAAGGATGGAGTTCTTCTCCTTGGATTGAATTGGGCGACTGGACACGTTTTCTCTATAATAACTATAATTTTTATGAAGGCAACAACATACATTGGGAACATTTCTATGTAGGTATTTTCCGTTGTAATCAGGTGTTGGCTCATGTTCCTTCTATCGAAATGGATGAGACGACGAAAAACCAGGTACTGGCACAAGCTTCTTTCTTGCGTGCATTGTGGTATTTTCAGGTAAATCTGTTGTGGGACAAAGGAACTATGCCGTTGGAGCCTAAAGATGATTCTTATATACCGGAAGATGCTTCCGAGCAGGAAATATGGGACCAGGTAGAGAAAGATTTGACTTTTGCCATGCAGTATCTGCCGGAATCTTGGGATGCTGCCAATCTGGGACGTGCTACCAAAGGTGCTGCCAAGGCATTGTTGGGCAAGGCCTATATGCAACAGCATAAGTATGACAAGGCAAAGGAACAATTGCAATGGTTGATTGATAAAGAGGGCTCTTTATACGGTCTTATCGCCAATCGTGAAGATAATTTCACTGACTTGAACGAGAACAACAAGGAAGGTATCTTTGAGATTCAGTTCGATGACCAGAACAAGGGTGGTACGGGTAATGATGCCAGTATGGCATTCGGTTTCCAGCGTACTCAGTTCTATGCTCCAAGTGGTATAGGTTGGGGAGATGGTAAGGCACGCCGCTGGTTGGTAGACGAGTTCTTGAAAGAGAAACGTGTGGATGGAAAGAATGACTTGCGCTTGTACGGCAGCATCCTTTATCGTGGATTTTCGCAAGACTTCCCCGACCAGCCGAAAAGTTACTATAGATTTGAAAATGCCGATTGGAATGACGGTTGGGGAACTGATCCGGAAGACTGCTATATCCGTAAATACAATACTTCGTACTATCGTAGTGCAGAAGATTATTTTGCCCGTAACAACTATCGTATCATGCGTTACGCAGATATCCTGATGAACTACGCAGAATGTCTTGTTGAAACGGGAACTAATCCTGCCGATGCTGCTGTTTATGTGGACAAGGTGAGAGAACGTGCCGGTCTGGCCAAGTTGAAAGACAGTCAGTGGAAAGACTGCTTGAGCTCTAAAGATGCCTTTATCAAGCGTCTGCAGATGGAACGTACTTTGGAACTCTGTTTCGAAGGTTGGCGTTGGGCCGACTTGAAGCGCTGGGGATTGCTTGATTCCCAGGCTGGAATTGATGAACTGAAAGCTCGTGACAAAGACTTTGATAACTTTATTGTCGGCAAGCACAGACGTCTGCCTATTCCAAGAGATGAGGTGGAAAACAGCACAGTAGGTGGTGTTGCACATCTTACTCAGAATCCGAACTATTAATAACTAAAGAAGGCTATGCCTGGAAGCCTGTTCTCGTTCAGGATGCTTCCGGCATAGCCTTTTCTTTCTTAAATCTTATACCATATGCTTGTCTGTAAAAAACTACTATTACCATTCGCTTTTGCTTGCTGCGGCAGCTTGTTTGCGCAGAACATCCAGAATCCGGTACTTCCGGGAGTGGCGGATGCCGGCGTAATGAAATATAACGGCAAATATTATATTGGCGGGGTCCGTACAAACGGGGATTTCTATGTATCCGATGACCTGGTTCATTGGGGGAAACCTATCCATGTCGTATCCATGGACAATGACTGGACCAGAGGCAGCGGAGCCGGAGATGACCAGATTCATGCCAATGACATGTTCTATCTGAACGGTGATTTTCATTTGTACTGGTCAGTCAATTATTGGGGGAAGGACAAGCATGCCGTTCACATTGTACATGCGCAGAGCAAAGATGTCTTGGGCGCTTATACAGAACCGAACAAGAAGACATGGATGGATAACCGTATCGACCCCAAAATATTCAGAGATGATGATGGACAACTATACATGTATATGGTACGTTTTACTGATGGAAATACCATATGGGGACGTAAAATGAAGAACCCGGCAGAATTTGCCGGCGAACCGGTGTGCCAGTTCGCCTCATTGCCGGATACATGGGAAACGATGGATAACAGAGTAGCGGAGGGACCGTGGGTCATGAAGTATAGAGACCGCTACTATATGATGTATAATGCCAACCACACCTCTACAGAGTGGGGCAATTATCAGTTGGGAGTTGCTGAGGCAGACTCTCCTTTAGGTTTTCAAAATGGTAATAAATATAGCTATCCGGTTGTAGGCTGCAATCAGACGCAACTGGAGGAGAAGCAAGTGGATTTATTGCGGTATGGCTGCACGTATGAGCCGTTGTTTGCTTATACGGAGAGCAAGCCGGAGGGCGACTGGACAAAAGTGACCTACGATGACTCCGGCTGGGCGAGGGGGGAGACCGGCTTTTCGTCGCGTGAAGTGAAAGGTTCCACAACCCGGCATCTGGGCACCTTGTGGGATACGCCCTCCCTATGGTTGCGAAAGACTTTCTCTGCCGGCAGCGAAACCGGCAATCTGGCACTGCGTGTCGCTCACGACGGAGATACCCGGATTTATCTGAACGGAACAATTGTCTACGAGAAGCAGGGGCGTGATTATTGCATCGTAAACCTGGACAAGAAGCTGCGAGCTGCTTTGAAGGAAGGCGCGAATCTTCTTGCCGTAGAAACAAACAAGGGACGTTCGCAATTCTTCGATGTTTCTCTGTTCGATATGAAAGACGGCATTGCCGACGATATTCTGATGACTCCCGGCCAGCCCAATATCCTGAGGGGGCCCAACGGATTTGAATGGTGGCTGATTTATATGGCAAACAAGAACGATGAGCACCGCGGGCAATACATCAACCGTGTCCAGTTCTTCGACAAGACTTTGTTTGTGGACGGTATCACCGGCCCCCGCACGGCGGGTTATCATCCCGAACCTTCGATGCCCACATTGGCGGTCAAAGGCGAGACAGCCTCGTTCGGTGTGTTGAAGGAGGTACAGCCGTCCGTGGCTTACTTGTTCGAGACGGGAGTCAAGACCGAGGGTGGAGCCGGCGTCATTGCCTGGTGGAAGGATGCAGATAACTGTGCCTATGTAGGTTTGGATGCCGGGAACCGGAGTTGGTACCTGCGTACACTTGTCGGCGGTAAAGAAAACAAGGAATCCTATGCCCTGCCTGAAGATTTCCGTTGGGGTGTGTACCATCATCTGCGCATTGAGCGTAATGGTGGCTGTCTGAAGATTTGGCTGGATGAGATTCCCACACCGGGAAAACATGTCTTTGCAGAGGCTCTTCCGGCGGAAGAAGCGGGTGTTCCCGGAGTGTTTGACGAGACAAAGTCTGCCTTGTTCGAAGGGGCTACCTATACCATCGGCTTCGATGATGTGCATTTCCAGCTTTCGGAGAATGAGGAGTTGTTGAAGGGCGATTTCTTGAACGATTATGAATTCAGCTTCCAGTTGTCCGGCTTGTCCGGACAAGACAAGGCAGGAAGCTATCCGGTTTATGTGGATAAGGATAACTATGTGAAGGCTCAGTTCGATGGCATCACCCGTATGCTTGAGGTGACAGCCGTGAAGAAAGGGAAAACTGTCTGGAAGAAGGAATTCCCGTTGGGATGCCTGCAAACGCTCTATCCGGATGTGAAGTATACCGACTTCATTGAGAAAGGTTATCGTTTTGCCGCACCTGCATGGTTGGATACACTTTACCTGAATCGTCACGAAGCAGGCAATAAATCCGAATTTGCGGATGACATGTTCGGCAAGTTCGACATAGAATACCTGAATGGCGGCGAATGGCATCCGATAGAAAACAAAGATAGGGGGATAGCAGAACATCCTGCATATAATTATTGTACCTTTACTCCGGTAAAGGCAGAAGGTATCCGCTTCATCAACAAGGAGGCGGAGGATTTGGAACGCCATATCTATAAGATAGGTGTACATGAATTGTGGAAGGAATCCTATAATTTCCGTGCCGTGCGTCGTGCAGACAAACTGTATCTGTTTGTCGACGGCAGAGAGCTGGGAGCTTTGGATATACGCTACCCTGCATCCCGCATCGGATTCTGTTCGGAGGGCGGTTCTCCGGTTTATAGTGGTACGTTGTATTATCATGTAGGGCAGAGGCGCGATTAGACGCAATCGTGGGATGTGCCGTTCCGTATATATGTAATGAAAAATGTATATAGAAGCCGGTACTTGTATTTCCTTGTGGATCGGTGTGATGGACTGGGGGTGATTCAGTATACGACTGAATGTATTTCAGTATACGATTGAATAGGATTCAGTATACGACTGAATAGGGTTCAATATACGGGTGTAACGGAACATCTACTTGAAAGTAAATATTTATCATCATAACAATTGTTTAAGAAAGAATCATGAAAAAGAATTTTATATGTACGTATCTGTTTCTGTTGGTCACGCTGGCTTCCTGCCAGTCCTGCTCTTCAGACTATAAGGATGTGGACGATATTGTTGTCGAAGGAGTTGAAACGCCGGTGCTTTTGGGCGACCCGTTCATCATGTTGCACGATGGCACTTACTATGCCTATGGCACCCATGTGGATGAAGGCATCGAAGTCTATACCTCCGATGATTTGAAGACTTGGAAGTATAAGGGCGTGGCGCTCCAGAAGAAGGATGTCTGGGCCGACCGCTGGTTCTGGGCACCGGAGGTCTACGAAGTGAACGGGAAGTTCTATATGTATTACTCGGCAGACGAGCATATCTGTGTGGCAACAGCAGACTCACCTGCAGGACCATTTACCCAAAGTAAGAAGGAACCGATGATTGCCGATGAGAAATGTATTGACAACTCTCTGTTCATTGATGATGACGGCACGCCTTATCTCTTCTTCGACCGTTTCAACGACGGGCTCAACATCTGGGTGGCCGAATTGGAGAAAGACCTCATGACTATCAAGAAGGAGACCATGCACCCTTGCATCCACGTCTCTCAGGCATGGGAGGAAGTGTGGCCCCGCGTGAATGAAGGTCCGTTTGTCATCAAGCACAACGGACTCTATTATATGACCTATTCCGCCAACAGCTATGAGAGTCCTTTCTACGGCATAGGTTGCGCCACAGCTACCGATTTGATGGGTACCTGGACCAAATACGAGGAGAATCCCTTGCTGCAGAAACCCGGAGAACTGGTTGGGGTGGGGCACAGTGCCACCTTCACCGACAAGGCGGGCAAGCTTCGTATCGTTTTCCATGCCCATAAGGACAAGAGTAGCATCCATCCGCGCGCCATGTACATCAGTGACGTTTCTTTCGAGAAAGTGGACGGTGTGGACTGCATGAGAATCAGCAAGGACTATATGACACCCAAAATAGTAAAATAAGAGATGGATATGAAAAAGAATTATATATTGCTGCTATTGTTTTGTCTTTGCTTTGCAGGCTGCAAGGAGAAGACGGTTGTAGAATCGGACTATCTGCCCATTGCCGACCCCTACGTGATGCTTTACGAAGGCAAGTATTATGCCTACGGCACCGGAGGTACGGTAGAAGGGGAAGGCTTTGCCTGCTTCTCTTCCGATGACTTGAAAAACTGGACGCGTGAAGGCCAGGCGTTGTCGGCTGCCGACTCCTACGGCACGTGGGGATTCTGGGCACCGGAAGTTTACTACATCGAATCGAAGAAGAAGTTTTATCTGTTTTATTCCACCGAAGAGCATATCTGCGTGGCAACGGCAGATGCTCCCCAAGGCCCGTTCCGTCAGGAGGTGAAGCAGCCGATATGGGATGAGAAGAGTATCGATACCTCTCTCTTCATCGACGATGACGGCACGCCTTACCTCTATTTCGTGCGTTTTACGGATGGCAACGTCATTTGGGTGGCAGAGATGAACGATGATCTGACCGGCATCAAGCAGGAAACGCTGACGGAGTGCATTAAGGTGGGAGAGCCTTGGGAGCTTTCGCAAGACAAGCCCGCCAAGGTTGCCGAAGGCCCTTCCATCTTGAAGAAAGAGGGTGTATATTATCTGGTTTATTCGGCCAATCACTTTGAAAGCAAGAACTACGGAGTGGGCTACGCCACTTCGGACAGTCCGACGGGACCGTGGAAGAAGTACGAGGGAAACCCGATTCTGCAACGTTCCGACGGCTTGATGGGCACCGGACACGGAGCGCCCTTCCGTTGCAAGGACGGCAGTTGGAAATACATTTTCCATGCACACTGGGATTCCACGAAAGTACAGCCGCGCACTTCGTATATCAAGGATTTTGCCATTTCCGACCGGGGAACGGTTTCTATCGGTGGCCCTCTTGTCCGTCCGCAGGTATTGGGCAGCGCATCATCTGAAAAAGTAAAATGAAAAAAATACATAGTATGAAAAAGTTTCTTGTATTATCGGTGTTATGCTGCCTGATAGCATGCTCCTCGTCATCGGCCACAAAGGAAGACAAACCGGGTGAACAGCCGAATGAACAACTGAAGAATGTCTACCGCAATCCGGTGATAAACTACAGTTTGCCAGACCCTTCTGTGATAAAGGGCGGTGACGGTTATTATTATCTGTATGCCACCGAGGACATACGCAATCTGCCGATTCACCGTTCCGGGAATCTGGTGGATTGGGAATATGTAGGTACTGCCTTTACCGACCGTACCCGGCCTGACTTTGAGCCGAACGGAGGTTTGTGGGCACCGGACATCAACAAGATAGGTGATAAATACGTGCTCTACTATTCCATGTCCGTCTGGGGAGGCGAGTGGACTTGCGGCATCGGTTGTGCCACTGCCGATAAACCGGAGGGACCTTTCAAGGACCACGGAAAGATGTTCCGCAGCAATGAAATCAATGTGCAGAACTCCATCGACCCTTTCTATATAGAGGATGGGGGAAAGAAATATCTTTTCTGGGGCAGTTTCCGTGGAATCTATGCGATTGAACTGTCTGATGACGGACTTTCTCTGAAGGACGGCGCCACACCGCAACAAGTGGCAGGAACCGCTTACGAGGGTACTTATATTCACAAGAAGGACGGACATTACTACTTCTTTGCTTCCATAGGAAGTTGCTGTGAGGGGTTGAACAGCACCTACACCACCGTTGTAGGGCGTTCAGATAATCTTTTCGGCCCCTATGTCGACAAGAATGGCGGCAGCATGATGGACAACAAGCACGAAGTGCTGATTCGGAAAAGCAATACCTTTGTGGGAACCGGCCATAACTCCGAGATTGTGACGGACAATGCCGGTAATGACTGGTTCTTCTATCACGCGGTGAGTACTAAGAATCCCGAAGGCCGCGTATTGATGCTGGATAGAATTAGCTGGGAAGACGGATGGCCGACGGTAGAAGACTCCGTTGCATCTACGGAAGCGGAGAAACCGAAATTCTGATTATCATGAAAGTAGCCCGTCGGAATGGAATGAATGATATTTTTTTCTAACAACAATAAAACAGATGTAACTATGAGAGTAAAAAGATTGTTTTTAGGAGTAATGCTCGTTGCGGGCATTACGGGTGCGGGAGCGGTGAATGTTGCTTCGGAAGACATCTCCGCCTCTATTTCCTTGAAAGTGCCGGGGAATGATGCCAGGCAATATCAGCTGGCTTTGCAGAAGATGCAGGAGGGTGTGTACGGTTGCCGAGCTTCGGAGAAGCTGCCGCTGGAAATCGTCCGCCGGGTGGTGGAGAAGGATGACAGACAGCGCATTACCGTCACACTCAAGGCGCTGGAAAATGTGTATTTCAACTACGGGGAACAGATAAAGACCGGTTACAAGCATTCGGACTGCCAGTTCTACATGCCGGGCTTCTGGTATCGACGCAACCTGCGTTCGCCGAAGGAAGCTCCTTCTTTCCACACATCGGACAGTTGGCTGGTGCGTGAGGACCGTTTGAGCACTCCGCTGACGGCGGCTTTCAATCCGGCGGGCGGTACGTCCATGTCGGTTATCCGCATTGACAAGTTCGACAAGGAGGCTTTGACCACTCATAAGGAGGGAGAGGTAATCTTGTCCGGTGAGACTTCCATCGGGTATACCGGCTTCCTGAATGTGGACGGCATGACTGTCTTGGCATACGGGTTCCCCTATAAGGAAGCACCGAAGACATACATTCGCAAACTGACGCTGGCTCCTGCCGTTGAGGCTTTCCAACTGCTTCGCAAAGGCGACAGCATCTCCATGACCTGGGAGTTGTCCGAAAGGAATGCTGCCGATTTCTCGGAATGCGTACAGCGCACCTGGGAATATAGCTACGACACGAACAGCCCGAAACCGGTCGGCACACCTTACACGGTAGACCGCATGAAGGAGGTGATGAGCAACTTCTTTGTGGAAAGCTATGTCAGCAATACCCCCACTCATTATTACTCCGGTGTAGAGTTGGAGACTGCTACTTGTGCCAATACCGATGTTGCCGAAGTGGGCTTTGTGGGACGTACGTTGCTGAACGCTTTCAATGCGCTGGAATATGGTAAGCAGCAGAATCGCCAAGACTTGGTGGACAATGCCAACCATATCTTTGACACTTATCTCCGGAACGGTTTCTCGCCTGCGGGCTTCTTCAACGAAGTGGTACACTACAACCGCGGCTTCAAGGAAACCAGACATAGCATCCGCCGTCAGTCCGAAGGCGTATATGCCATTTTGAACTATCTGAACTACGAGAAACAGCAGAAGCGTAAACACCCCGAATGGGAGAAACGCATCAAGGGCATGCTGGACAACTTCCTTAAGTTGCAGAACGAGGACGGCAGCTTCCCGCGTAAGTTCAAGGATGATTTCTCTATCGTGGATGCCAGCGGTGGTAGCACGCCTTCGGCAACCTTGCCTTTGGTGATGGCGTCCAAGTATTTCAAAGACAAGCGTTATCTGGCAAGCGCCAAGCGTACGGTAGACTATCTGGAGAAGGAACTGATATCCAAAGCCGATTATTTCTCTTCTACGCTGGATGCCAACTGCGAGGACAAGGAAGCCTCCTTGTATGCTGCTACGGCTGCTTATTATCTGGCTTTGGTTACCAAAGGAGAAGAGCGTGCACACTATGCCGGTCTGGCAAAGAAAGCCGCTTATTTTGCTTTGTCGTGGTATTATACTTGGGATGTTCCTTTTGCCGAAGGTCAGATGCTGGGAGATATCGGCTTGAAAACCCGTGGTTGGGGAAATGTGTCGGTAGAGAATAACCATATCGATGTATTTATCTTCGAATTTGCCGATGTGCTGCATTGGCTCTCAAAGGAGTACAACGAGCCGCGCTTCTCTGACTTTGCCGAGGTGATTTCCACTTCCATGCGCCAGTTACTGCCGTATGAAGAACACATGTGCGGCATTGCCAAAGTAGGCTATTACCCGGAAGTGGTGCAGCATACCAATTGGGATTACGGACGTAACGGAAAGGGATATTACAACAATATCTTCGCTCCGGGCTGGACGGTTGCTTCTTTGTGGGAGTTGTTCACTCCGGGACGTGCGGAGCAGTTCTTGTTGAAAAAATGATAGTCTAAACAGTAACCAATATTGTATTTATGAATAAGATGATGACTTTGTTGGCAAGTGTGATGCTGTTGGCATCGGCTTGCACGGGCAAGCAGGCGAGCGAAAAGACTGCCTCGGGACTGGAACCTGCGAACTTCCGTACGGAAGTGGATGGCAAGCAGACAGACTTGTTTGTTTTGAAGAATAAGAATGGTATGGAAGTTTGCATTACGAACTTCGGCGGACGTATTGTATCGGTGATGGTGCCGGACAAGGATGGCGTTATGCGTGATGTGGTGCTGGGCTTCGATTCCATTCAGGACTACATCAAGTTCCCTTCGGATTTCGGCGCTACCATCGGACGTTATGCCAACCGTATCAATCAGGGTAAGATTACAGTGGATGGGGTAGAGTACCAGCTGCCGCGCAACAATTACGGCCACTGCCTGCATGGAGGTCCCAAGGGATACCAATATCAAGTGTTCGATGCCCGCCAGTTGAGCAATCAGGTTCTGGAGCTGACTTATCTGTCGAAAGACGGAGAGGAGGGCTTCCCGGGTAACCTGACCTGCAAGGTCACTTTCTCGCTGACAGATGACGATGCCATCGACATTCGTTACAGTGCCGAAACAGACCGTACCACCGTCATCAACATGACGAACCACTCTTACTTCAATCTGGATGGCGATCCCTCCAAGTCCAATTCGGATTATCTGCTCACTATCGATGCAGATGCTTATACCCCCGTGGACAGTACCTTCATGACTACCGGTGAGATTGTTTCCGTAGAAGGTACGGATATGGATTTCCGCACTCCTACTGCTGTTGGCGCCCGTATCGACAATGACTTTGAACAGTTGAAGAACGGCAAGGGCTATGACCACAACTGGGTACTCAATACGAAGGGTGACGTCACCCGCCCGTGTGCCACCCTCGAGTCTCCCGTGACGGGTATTGTGCTTGATGTCTATACCAACGAACCGGGTATTCAGATTTATGCCGGTAACTTCCTGGATGGCACACTGACCGGAAAGAAAGGTATCGTGTACGGTCATCGTGCTTCTGTCTGCTTAGAGACGCAGAAGTATCCCGATACGCCCAACAAGCCGGAATGGCCTTCGGCACTGCTGAAGCCGGGAGAGAAGTATGACAGCCATTGTATCTATCGCTTCTCGGTGAAGAAATAAATGAGGGGATGTCAAAACCCTCTTATGGGATGGATATAAATATGACAAGAAGCCTGAAGTAACTTGTTTTTCTTAAATACTCTGTCTTGGTAAAATCAGCACTTTATCAAGACAGAGTTTTATTCTTTGGAATTACCGCATCGCCAGCGCCTTATTCTCCGCCTCCTCCATAATCTCCCGTTCTCCCGGCCCTTTGTCATTGATTCCGCAAAGGTGGAGGATGCCGTGGATGATGACCCGGTACAGTTCACGTTCGTAGTTGTTATCGGCGAACTGTTCCGCATTGGTGCGTACGGTATCGAGGCTGATGAAGAGGTCACCGCTAAGGCGGTTGCCTTCACAGTAGTCGAAAGTGATGATATCTGTGTAATAATCGTGTTGCAGATATTGGCGGTTCACTTCGAGTATCTTCTCGTCCGAGCAGAAGATGTAGGCGATTTCACCGACTCTTTTTCCGTAAGTGGCGGCTACGGATTTTATCCATTCCGTGGTTTCACGCTTCTTGATGGAGGGCATTTCAACGCCGTCTGTCTGATAACTAATCATTTTATTTACAATTTTACGATTTACGATTGAAATTACATTCCTGTGATTAAGACAGTTTCTTTAGAAGAAGAACATATAACTGATAATAATCGCTGCAATGATGCCGGAGAAATCGGCAATCAGCCCACACGTCACGGCATTCCTCGTTTTGGTGATACCTACGCTGCCGAAATACACGGCAAGGATATAGAACGTAGTATCCGAAGCACCGCGTGCCACGCAACTCATGCGTCCTACAAATGAATCGGCGCCATACTGTTTCATGGTGTCAATCATCAGTCCGTTGGCACCGCTGCCGCTCAGTGACTTCATCAGGGCAGTGGGCAGGGCACCTACAAAGCTGGTATCTACACCGAATAGTCCTACTACATAACCGATACCGTTCACCAGTATATCCATGGCGCCTGAAGTGCGGAAAACGGCGATTCCAACGAGGAAGGCAACCAGATAGGGAATGATGCGTACAGCGGTGGTAAAGCCTTCTTTGGCTCCTTCGATGAAAGCATCGTATACGTTGATTTTCTTCCACAGCCCCCAGAGGATGAACAGCAGGATGATGGAGAACAGCAGTATGTTGGCAATCAAAGTGGAATATACGCCCATTTCATCGCGACTAATCTGTGTGAACAGATAAATGAGCGCGGCAAAGAAAAGGCTGATGCAGCCAATCAGGATAAGTATGGGCTTGTTCAGCAGGTTGATGCGCTGTGCAATGCTGACGGCGATGACACCGACAACGGTCGAGATGGCGGTCGTTATCAGTGTGGGGATAAAGATGTCCGTGGGCTGGGAGGCACCCATCTGCGAGCGATACATCATGATGCTGACGGGGATAAGTATCAGTCCCGAAGTGTTGAGTACAAGGAACATGACCATCGGATTGGTGGCGGTGTCCTTTTTCGGGTTCAGCTCCTGAAGTTCCTTCATGGCTTTCAGCCCCATCGGAGTAGCGGCATTGTCCAGCCCCAGCATGTTGGCAGAGAGATTCATGAATATGGAGCCCATGGCAGGATGTCCTTTCGGTATGTCGGGGAAGAGGCGGCAGAATACCGGGCTCAGCCAACGTGAGAGGGCGTTGATCATACCGCTGTTTTCGCCTATCTTCATCACGCCGAGCCAGAAGGCAAGTATTCCTGTCAGCCCCAGGGATATTTCAAAAGCTGTTTTGGAAGAGGAGAAGGTGGAGTTGACGAGTTCTGTGAATATCTCCACATCACCCATAAAAATGAGTTTGCAGAGGGCCACGATGAATGCGATGACGAAGAAAGCCACCCAGATGTAATTTAAAACCATTTTATTTTGAGTTTTTTAGTTTGCGAACTTTTGAGTTATGGACTGATGTGAAAACCGCAGGCTGCCAAAGGCAGCCTGTTGCGGTTAATACTTCTTTTCGTTGGCAAGGTTCCAGACATTGAGGAACGAGGCCTTGGTGATTTCCACAACCTTTTCCCAGTTCAGTCGGTCGGCATGGTCCGAGGGTTGGTGGTAGTCGGGGTGTCCGTCCGTGTGATACCAGATGATGGGAATGTCCAGCAAGGCAAAGGTGGCATTGTCGCTGCCACCCACTGGGCGGTCCCAGGCGCGGCTGTCGGGTTGCAGTTGCAGGTTGTAGCGTGCGATGTCCTGTTTCAGCCAGTCGCCGAAGGCGGGATGGGCGGCAGTGTAGAAGTAGACTACATGTTGCGGTTGTTCCGGCTTGCTGTTGCGTCCTATCATGTCGAAGTTGAGGTAACCTTTCACTTGGCTGATGAAAGGGCAGCTTTGCGCGAAGTGTTTCGAGCCGAGCAGGCCTTTCTCTTCTCCGTCCCAGAAGGCGAAAATTACGTTTCTCAACGGTTTCTGACCGCTGGCCGCAAAGGCACGCGCTATCTGCAGGACGGCGGACACGCCCGAGGCATTGTCGTCCGCACCGTTGTATATCCGGTCGTTGACCAGTGTCTCGTCCGTGCCCAAGTGGTCGAAGTGAGCGCCTACAATGACATATTCGTCGACACGTTGGCCGGGAATGAATCCCAACACGTTGTCCATCTGTAAGGAGCGATGGGTGCCTTGCTTCAGGGCAGCGATGGAGTCGGGATGCACGTGCCATCGTCCCCGTTGCTGCCTCTCCTTGCTGCATGCTTCGAAGGGCTGGTAATACCCCTCCTTGTAGAGCGGTGCGATGCCGGCTTCTTTCAGGAGGGAGGCGATGTAGCGGGCTGCCACTCGTGCCCCGTGGGTACCGGCTTCGCGCCCTTGCAGCTCATCGTCGGCCAGAAAGCCGACAATGGCTTCGGCCGAAGCCCGGTTGATGCTTTGCAATCCTTTCTCGAGTGGTTGCTGCGCTTGTAGCGGCAGTGTGAAAAACAGGGAGCAGATGGCTCCTAAAACAGCTTTATACATGTTATATGTTTTTTAAAGGTCGTTTGGCATTCGGTTGCGGTGTCGGAGATTGCTCTTCTTGATACGAGGTCACTCTTGCTCTGTCAGCCTGAATGCTTTGAAATATACTTTCTGTTCGCTTCCGGAGGTGTTGGTCAGCCTTATCTTCAGTACTTTTTGTCCTTCCACATCCGCTTTCTGCATGGTGTATCCTTTCCATACGCTCTGCAAGTTTGCGTTTCGCCACGTTTTGCCGTCAAGGCTTGTTTCCAGCTTGAAGTGCGTATATCCTTCTTCCTTTGTCCCCAAGTCTATCCTCAGCGTGGCAAGCACGCGCGGACGGTCCATGGAGAGGGTCAGAGAGCCGCCTGCCTGCCAAAGGATGACTTCGTTGGAGGGGGCGATGCTGCCTTCTTTTCCCTTCTGCTGCGTGGGGAGCAGGGCGAGCTGTTGCACGTTGCTTTCCAGCGTGTAGGGCGAGTAGACGGCACGGGCGTTCAGTGCGGTATGGAACCGCTGGTTGTATTGCTTCGTGGAGGCCTCGAACAGGGCGTCGAAGGTGGGCATCAGTTGTCCGCTTCCGCTCTTCACTCCTTGCGGATAGCGGGCATCGTTGTCCGTCATCAGGGTTTGCAAGGCTTGTGCGTGGGCATGGCCGGGCAGGAAGGCTTTTTCCTGTTGTGGCAGACGCATCATTTCCAGCACAGTCTTTCCGTATTCGCCCACCAGTTTGAATTGAGTGAGCCAAGGTCTGATTTCATCGATAAGAGGGCGGTTCTCGTTGCCGGAGGCAAGCAGCATATCGGCAGAGAGGATAATCTTGCGGCACTCTTCGTCTACTTGGTTGTAGGCGGTTTCGTCTATCTCGCCTTTCTCCAGATAGCTCTTCAGCAGTGCGGAAAGGGCAGGTTGCAGACGGATGGATTCCTCGCGTCGGAAGCCGTGTCCGTTCTTGCCCAAATCGGAGTTGTGGGCGGCAAATGTTTCCAGATATTCGGCATGGAGTGGCATCAGGTCTTTGATGGCGTGTCTCCAGGAGGTGTCGCTGTCAAATTTCTCCATGTTCCAGGTGTAATCGGCCACGCTGTAGAGGGAAATCTTGGAAGCTTCGGCATGTTCCATGGGGTTGGAGACAAAGGCGGACATGCCGTCTTCGATGTCGAGTCCGTTTCCGTAGACGGGCCCCATCAGCAGGTGGTCGCGTACATAGTCGGACACAGGGAAGTTCCACCAAATGTAGGCTTTGCGTTTTATCAGCGGATTGATGAAGTCCAGGGTAGGCCGGTCTATGGTGGCGATGACCCGGTTTCCGGTCCACATGATTTGGATGTCCTTGTTCAGCTTCTCGCCAAGAGTGGTGAGGTAGCCGCCTTCCACCTTGGTCCATGACTTGTTGTATTCCGTGGGGCACATCACCAGTGGGGCGACGTCTTTCTTGACCTGTACGAAATGGTTGTCGATGTAGTTCAGCAGTTCGGCTTGTTTGTCCGCTTTGGTTCCTTCGCCGGAGATGTCGTCGAAGAAAACGGCAAATCCGCGCACGCCCAGCTGGTACATGCTTTCAAATTTCTGCAACAGCAGCTCACGGTCTTCTTCGTTCCAGCGGATGTCCTGTCCCGGATGGATGGCCCAGTAGAAGATGACGTTGTTGTCGCGGGCTCTGTCCACGAGTTGTTTCAGCCGTTCGGCTTCTTGGGCAGGGTAGGGCTTGCGCCAGTGGGGTGTGCTGTGGTAGGGGTCGTCTTTAGGACCGTAGAGGTAAACATTCATCTTGTTCCGTCCGTAGAAGTCCAGTTGGCGTATGCGGTCTTCCTGGCTCCAGGGGGTTCCGTAGAATCCTTCTACCACACCCCGGTAGGGCACATCGGGATAGTCGGCCACTTCGGCAAGGGGTAGTTTGTCCAGAGTAAGCAGTTGGGCAAGTGTCTGCACGCCGTAGTAAGTTCCCCGTTCGTCGGCTCCGGCAATGATGATGCGGTCTTTTTCTATTTTCAGGAAGTAGCCTTCGGACTTTTGCGGAATCCGTTTCCGGTAGCTGCTTACCACCTTGTCGCCTTTTGTTCCGATGTAGATGCGGAATGCAGCATCGGGGGCCTCTTCCGGCATCAGCGAACGGAGCAGGGGCAGGGCGGTTCCGTTGTTCAAGGAGTTGCCTGCCATCAGCCGGTATTGCCGGGGGATGCTGATGGAGTCGTCCTGTTGTACGGTGTAGTTCTGGGGAGTGGGTTGCAAACGGAACTCTTGTGCATGAATGGTTGCAGTTGCCAGCAGGCTGATGATTCCGAGCAGCAATGGTTTTCTTTTCATAATGTTAAGTAGATTGAGAGGTGAATATTGCCGCAAAGATGGGAAAAATAATGGGAAATGCGGCATATGCTTTATTAACTTTTGAGCAAATATCGTATTTTTGCTTGCTGACGAGGGATTTCCTTTCGATGTTCCCTCTTCTTCCTGTTCCACGCCGCAAGGGGAACCGTGCCCCGGGTCGTAAAGCTGTGCGGCCGACATGCTGACGCCGTTCGGGCGGCTGATGGCTGATGTCCGAAGACAGAAAGTCCGGCAATGGCATCGCGTTTCTTGCCTGCGTGTTGGCAAGCTTTTGCCAGTTTGTTGGCAGGCCGTTGCCTTCGGACAGGCAAGGTGTTGCCTGTTTGTTGGCAATGTTTTGCCAATAGGTTGTCGTTGTCTTGGCAAAATAAGTCCAAGAGAACGAGTTTGTTACCATGCGTAGCCCTCTACGTAGGCATCAAAAGCCGATTCCATGTTTGCTTCAGGCTGTCCGATGATGTTCAGCACGGTTCGTTGTTCGTCCGGTGACAGCAGGCGTTCTCCTTTGCGTATGCGGTAGTAGGTTCGCTGTCCGAAGTGCGCTATCAGGAGGCTGATGACGGTTCTTCGTTTGTTGTAGGGCAGGTTGTCCAGCAGGTTCATGAAGCCTTTGGCGTAGCGCACCTTTTCGCTGGTTCGGAAGAAAGGGCAGTCCCCCTTCAGGGCGGCAAGCCGTTTGGGGCTGACGATGTTCCAGTAATCTTTATCAGCCGGCATGCTTTGCGCGGACAGTTGGCGGAGGCAGTTGGCTGCCTTGGGGCATTCATGGTCGAGGCACAGGGCGTAGTCGAAGGGAATTTGGGAGAGGGCTGTTTCGGGGTTCATGGCATGTATGTTTTATAGGTTTTCATTTGGGCGTAAAGATAGGTTTTCTTTGGGGGAAGGGCAAATCTTTTTCTGTTTCCGTACTTTTTACGAAAAAAATCAGTTCTTTTGCAACAGGAGGTAAGCATGATTAGCTTATGGATGATTTTAAGAACTGTATGAATGAGTTTTTCTTTCATGCAGTTCTTTTTTGGTAGGGGATATAGCCATGAAAAAAACAACTTCTGTCGCTTATCTCAAAATAAATTAGTTATTTTGCAGAAAACAAAGGAGTCTGGAATGGAACAAGAAGATTTTGACATACGCAATCAGCAACCCGTTACCAGCCGAGAGCGTGATTTCGAGAACGCTCTCCGTCCGTTGAATTTTGAGGATTTCAGCGGGCAGGACAAGGTGGTGGACAATCTGCGCATATTTGTAAAAGCTGCCCGCCTGCGTGGCGAGGCGCTGGACCATGTGCTGCTTCACGGCCCTCCCGGATTGGGAAAAACGACACTCAGCAATATCATTGCCAACGAACTGGGGGTAGGTTTTAAAATAACCTCCGGTCCGGTACTCGACAAGCCTGGAGACTTGGCGGGAGTGCTTACCAGCTTGGAGCCGAATGATGTGCTTTTCATCGACGAAATACACCGGTTGAGCCCTGTAGTGGAGGAGTATTTGTATTCGGCCATGGAGGATTACCGCATTGACATCATGATAGACAAAGGTCCTTCGGCCCGGAGCATACAGATTGACTTGAATCCTTTCACACTGGTAGGAGCTACTACTCGCAGCGGTCTGCTGACAGCTCCGTTACGTGCCCGTTTCGGTATAAATCTGCATCTGGAATATTATGATGACGACGTGTTGAGTGGCATTATACGCCGTTCGTCCGGCATTCTCGAAGTCCCTTGTTCGGTGAGGGCTGCCGCCGAGATTGCGAGCCGCAGCCGTGGCACGCCGCGTATTGCCAATGCACTGCTGCGCCGTGTGCGCGATTTTGCCCAGGTGAAGGGCACCGGAAGCATCGATACGGAAATCGCGCAGTTTGCTCTCGAGGCTCTGAATATTGACAAATATGGTCTGGACGAGATAGACAACAAGATACTCTGTACCATCATCGACAAGTTCAAGGGCGGCCCGGTAGGACTTACTACCATTGCCACTGCCTTGGGTGAAGATGCAGGTACGATAGAAGAAGTCTATGAACCGTTTCTGATAAAAGAGGGTTTCCTGAAACGCACTCCGCGCGGACGCGAAGTGACAGAGCTTGCCTACAAGCATCTGGGACGAAGCCTCTATAGTAGTCAGCGTACCTTGTTTGGCAATGAGTGATTCATTTAAAAAAACGAACACAGAGATACGGAGTCACAAAGTCTCTCTTTCCTCTTATCCTAAAAAGTTCTGTGCCTCGGTGCCTTTGTGTTCATAACAACCATTAAAGAAGTGGCCGGATTAAAATCATTGGCAAAAGAAACTGCCATTTATGGGTTGAGCAGCATTGTGGGGCGTTTCCTCAATTATCTGCTGGTGCCCGTATATACCATGGCGATGTCCGCACAGAGCGGAGGCTATGGCGTAGTGACGAATGTATATGCGTGGGTGGCGCTCATGCTGGTGTTGTTGACGTGCGGCATGGAGACCGGTTTCTTCCGCTTTGCCAATAAAGGGGAAGATAATCCGATGCGGGTGTATTCCACGACATTGCTCAGTGTGAGTATGGGGGCGCTTGCCTTCCTTGCATTGGGGTTGTTGTTTCTCGAGTCCATTGCCGGATGGATGGAGTATGGTGACCATCCCTGGTACGTGGGCATGATGATGATTGTGGTGGCGATGGATGCTATTCAGAGCATTCCTTTCGCCTATTTGCGCTACAAGAAGCGTCCCATCAAATTCGCGGCACTCAAGCTGCTGTTCATCTTCCTGAACATTGCACTGAATCTGGTCTATTATGTAGGGATGAAAGGGGATGATGTGGGCTATGCCTTCTTTTTCAATCTGATATGTACCTCTACCATCATGCTTTGTATGATTCCGGAGCTGCGCGGATTTGCATACGTGCTGGATAGAAAACTGCTGAAGCGTATGCTTGCTTATTGTCTGCCGTTGCTGGTACTTGGCTTGGCAGGTATCCTGAATCAGGTGGCCGATAAGATAATTTTTCCTTTTGTCTATCCGGATGAGGCGGAAGCTTCCGTGCAGTTGGGCATTTATGGAGCTGCCAGCAAGATTGCCATGGTGATGGCGATGCTTACACAAGCCTTCCGCTATGCATACGAGCCTTTTGTCTTCGGGAAGAGCCGAGACAAGGATAACAAGCAGGTATATGCGCAGGCTATGAAGTTCTTCATCATCTTTACACTGCTGGCATTCCTGGCTGTCATGTTCTATCTGGACATCCTGCGTCATATTATCGGTCGCGACTACTGGCCGGGGTTGCGGGTGGTGCCCGTCGTGATGGCTGCCGAAATCTTTATGGGTATCTATTTCAATCTTTCTTTCTGGTACAAGCTGATTGATGAGACACGTTGGGGTGCTTATTTCTCCCTGATAGCTTGCACGGTACTGGTAGTGATGAACATACTTCTGATTCCCCGATACAGCTATATGGCTTGTGCCTGGGCGGGCTTTTGCGGTTATGGCATAGCCATGCTGCTGTCTTACTTCGTGGGGCAGAAGAAGTATCCCATTCAGTATGACCTGAAGGCCATCGGCTGTTATGTATTGCTTGCGGCAGTTCTCTACCTGGCTGCCGAGTATGTCCCGGTAGATAATATCTACCTGCGTATGGCATACCGAACTATATTGTTACTGGTCTTTGTGACCTACATTGTGCGGCGTGATATGCCTCTCGGCAGTATCCCCGTCATCAACAAGTTGATAAGGAAACAGTAATCTCAATCATAAATCGTCAAATCGTAAATATTATGGATTCTGATAATAGAAATACCTTCGCCATCAAGACCTTTCTGAAAGAGTATCTTGATTTGCGCAAAGACAAGGATAATGAACTTGAAACCGTAGACTCCATTCGCAAAGGAGTGGAATTCAAGGGAGCTAACCTTTGGATTCTGATATTCGCCATATTCATGGCTTCGTTGGGGTTGAATGTGAATTCTACCGCTGTGATTATCGGTGCTATGCTCATCTCCCCGCTGATGGGGCCTATCATGGGTGTGGGGCTTTCCGTGGGATTGAATGACTTTGAACTGATGAAACGTTCATTGAAGAGTTTCCTGATTACTACCTTATTCAGTGTGACTACGGCTACCATATTTTTTCTGGTCAGTCCGGTTGCCGAAGGACAGTCTGAATTGCTGGCACGTACTTCACCCACCATTTATGATGTATTCATCGCGCTGATGGGTGGTCTGGCAGGGGTGACGGCACTCTCCACGAAAGAGAAGGGAAATGTGATTCCCGGTGTTGCCATTGCCACGGCGTTGATGCCGCCTCTCTGTACGGCAGGTTACGGGCTGGCGACGGGCAATCTGATTTACTTCCTTGGTGCATTCTACCTTTATTTTATCAATTCCGTATTTATCAGTCTCGCCACTTTCGTGGGGGTGCGTGTGATGCACTTCCAGCGCAAGGAGTTTGTGGACAAGAATAGGGAGAAGAAAGTGCGCAAATATATTGTCCTGATTGCAGTGCTGACCATGTGTCCTGCCGTGTATCTGACGGTCGGCATTATTCAGGATACCTTGTTTGAAAGCGCGGCCAACCGTTTTGTCAATGAACAGCTCTCTTTTGAGAATACGCAGGTATTGGACAAGAAGATTCACCGCGATGGCAAGGGCCATGAGATACGTGTAGTGCTGATAGGGCAGGAGGTGCCCGAAACCTCCATTGCCATTGCCCGTAGTAAGATGAAAGACTATAAGCTGGACGATACCAAGCTGATTGTGCTTCAGGGCATGAACAACGGAGCGGTGGACATATCTTCCATCCGTGCCATGGTAATGGAAGATTTCTACAAGAACAGCGAGCAGCGCTTGGTGGAGCAGAAACAGCAGATTGAAACTCTTGAACAGAGTCTGGAAAGATATAAAACCTTCGATGAATTAGGCAAAAAGATTATCCCCGAGTTGAAAGTGCTCTATCCGTCGGTAAAGACAGTGTCAATCTCTCATGCGATTGAACTGACAGTGGATTCGGCACGGGTGGACACAGTGACCCTTGCCGTATTGAAATTCGGTAGGCATCCGAATGCACACGAGAAGGAAAAGATTGCCGAATGGCTCAAGGCACGTACGGGAGCCAAACAATTGCGGTTGATTGCGGAATGACAACACCCCCTGAGGGGTAGAAATATATTTATTGGGCATGAAATTAAGATTTATACTGATAGCCGTCTGCTTCCTCTTCTCTCTGCCGGGACAAGCGGATGAGGGAATGTGGATGCTGGGAAATTTGAACAAGCAGACATGCCGGACTATGAAAGAACTGGGTTTGCAGATGCCTGTGAGTAAACTGTATAACACGAAACGTCCGTCGTTGAAGGATGCGGTAGTCAGCTTCGGAGGCTTTTGTTCCGGGGTGGTAGTATCCGGGGACGGACTGGTATTTACCAATCATCATTGCGGCTTCAGCAGCATACAGCAGCATTCGTCTGTGGAGCACGACTATCTGAAGGATGGCTTTGTGGCACATAGCCTAAGTGAGGAACTGCCCAATCCGGAGCTTTACGTACGCTTTCTCTTGCGCCAAGAAGACGTGACCCGCCGCGTGCTTGGGGCGGTAAGGCCGGATATGGATGAGGCTGAGCGTACAAGTGCGGTCGATTCGGTGATGCTGGCTATCGGTGAAGAGGTTTCCCGCAAGGACTCCACGCTGACGGGCATTGTGGATGTTTACTATGGAGGCAACGAGTTCTGGCTTTCCGTTTATCGCGATTACAATGATGTTCGTCTGGTGTTTGCGCCGCCTTCCTCGGTAGGCAAGTTCGGCTGGGACACTGACAACTGGGAATGGCCGCGCCATACCGGTGATTTCTCCGTATTCCGTATCTATGCCGATAAGCATAACCGGCCTGCCGATTATTCTCCCGACAATGTTCCCTACCGTCCCGAATATGTAGCCCCGATTTCCCTTGACGGCTACCGTGAAGGTTCTTTCTGTATGACGCTGGGCTATCCGGGCAGCACGGAACGCTACCTCTCCTCTTTCGGTATCGAAGAGATGATGAATACCACCAACCGGGCACAGATAGACATCCGTGGCGTGAAGCAGGCCATCTGGAAGCGTGAAATGGATAGCCGCGACAGCATCCGCATCAAATATGCTTCCAAATATGACGAAAGCTCCAATTACTGGAAGAACAGCATAGGGGTGAACCGTACCATTAAAAAATTGCATGTGCTGGATAAGAAGCGTGCTCTGGAAACCGAACTCCGCCGCTGGATACAGCAGACTCCAAAAGAACGGGAACACTTGCTGCACCTTTTCTCCAATTTGGAGTTGAACTACAAGAGCCGCCGTGAGGTCTATCGTGCCAGGGCTTACTTTGCCGAGTCTTTCTTGAACGGTCCGGAACTGGTACAGCTCGCCTTGTCCATTCTTAACTTCGACTTTGAGGGAGAAAAGAAAACGGTGGTTGCCAATCTGAAAGCCATTGTTGAGAAGTATGCCAATCTGGATTTGGGCATTGACAAGGAAGTGTTTGCAGCACTGCTGAAAGAATACCGTTCCCAAGTGGATTCAGCCTACCTTCCCGAACTCTATCAGAGAATTGCAACAGAATACGGAGGCAACGAGCGTACCTATGTAGACAGCCTTTATGCCCGTTCGGAGCTGACCACGCCCCGTGGATTGAAGCGCTTCTTGGAGCAGGATACCACCTATCAGATATATAACGACCCTGCCATCGGCCTGGGCATCGACTTGATTACAAAACTGTTCGAGATGAACATGGAGGTCCAGCAAGCCTCCGGTGAAATCGAGCGGAATGAGCGCTTGTTCAATGCTGCCGTGCGGCGGATGTACGCATCCCGCAACTTCTATCCCGATGCCAATTCCACCATGCGCTTGAGTTTTGGAACTGTGTGCGGCTATGCCCCGTCCGACGGAGTGGAATATGATTATCATACCACCACGACGGGTATTCTGGAGAAAGTCAGAGCCCATGCAGGCGATGTGGATTTTGAAGTGCAGCCCGAATTGGTATCCCTTCTTTCCTCCGGTGACTTCGGCAGATATGCCGATGAAAAGGGCGAAATGAGCGTCTGCTTCATTTCCAACAACGACATTACGGGAGGCAATTCCGGCAGTGCCATGTTCAATGCCAAAGGGGAGCTTCTGGGACTTGCCTTCGATGGCAATTGGGAAGCCATGAGCAGTGATATTCTTTATGAACCGAAGATGCAGCGCACCATCGGGGTGGATGTGCGCTACATGCTGTTCATGATTGAAAAGTATGGAAAAGCGGGGAATCTGATTCGGGAATTGAAACGTGGCAACTAGCTGGATATTTCCCGCTTCTGCATATATTGCAGTCTTACTTCATAGGTTCTATACGGAAGACATATTGATAAGTGCTGTCAGACTTGATTTCATATTTCGGACGAGGACCCGGGTCGCAACTGGCGTTGCCCAGCGACCAGAAGATAACGGAAGGAGGGTTCTTGTCACGCTGTGCCATGCGCACACCACGGTCTACGAATGCAGCTTCCCACGAGGGATTGTCGGTCAGCGAATGGTTGCCGTGGCATTCCAGGTCGGCTTCGTCCATCACATAGAGTCCGTAGTAATCATACAGCCCGTACATCTTGGGGTCGTTGGGGTAGTGGCTCGTGCGGACGGTGTTCAGCTTGTGGCGCTTTCAGTAACGAACTGTTTCAGTTGCTTTCCTTGGGCATCGAGCAACGAGATGCGCAGGGAAGCGTTCTTCATGGCTTTTCCATGGTTTCTTACCATACTCTTCACGTTCAGTTCTGCACGGTCGTAACGTGGGCTGAGGACTGAGGCCAGGTGCAAGTCGCGCAATTCGAACGGGTATTTCGGCCCATGCCGACACATCATATCCGGGCTTGTAGAACTCTTTCAGACGCTCTTCGGGTTGTTTCACCCAATGGAACTTCCAGTTACCGTTCAGCAGCTGGTAGCGGCTGGAGCGGGTACGTTCCCACGGGTGGCGATAGGCAGGGTCGGCTTTCATCTCTGCGGCATTGGCAAAGGGGATGAAGGTGGCGTGTCCGTCTTCCTTGTTGATGGCAAAGACGTGCTGGTTCTCCCACTCATTGTCGCTATGGGTCTTTAGCGGCTCTACCTTGATTTTCACGTCTGACTTCACCAATACCCATTGTTGCCTTTCCTGACCGGCATCGGGTTTCAGCTGAAAAATGGGCTCACCTACCAGTCCGGCATCGGGAAATCCCATGTTATATCCGTTGGCCTGGCAAGTGAAGACGTAGTTGCCGTTAGGAAGTTGCGTGACTTTCCAGTGCTGGTTGCCGTTGGAAGGGTCGCTGCTCCATTGGATGACGCTTTGTTCTTTCTCTTTGTCTCCACTGTTGTCTATGGCTTGTTGGGAAAGGGGACTGACGATGAGATATACGTCATCCTTCACCGGTACGAATTGCCATACTTGCGCTCGATACGTAGACGTACATGTTTGGCTGTGAGGATGGCGGCCGGGATGCCTGCTGCTTTCAGGGTCTGCATCCATTGCCCGCCATCCAGTGCGGTGGGATTGAAGATGGCGGTTGGTGCTTTTCCGTCTCTTTCGTTGGCGAAGTCTTCAAAAGTGTTGATGCCGAAGTGGAAGAAGGCTATCATTTCGCGGTTGTACCATTCTATTTGTCGGGCACTGGGTGTCAGTCCGCAGGGTTCAGGTGCTTTTTGGGCCATTGTTGATAAAGTAGCCGTGGCAGTGAGCCCGGCAGTCAGAAAAATTTTCTTTAATTTCATGGTTATGCTTGATTTTAAAAAATAATGGATAATAATAAAACTGTGTTTGTTTCAGAACCGAGACAAAGATAGGTATAAAAAGTTAGAATTGGAGAATGTGATGTTCGTCGAATGCGAATCGAATCTGAATGTACAGTCGTGCCTGAACGATGCGCAAGGTTATCAGGTAAGAAACATTCCCGTCACACTGACACCCAAAGATGCTTCGTACAAGGGCTCGCTTCGCAAAGAGCTTACTATCGTTTCATTACTGGAGTGCGTATGGTTCTCGACAACAACAATTACGCTAAAGTCATGCAAGAAGGACGGTCGGTTACAGACGTGCGCCGTCGCCGCGAGATTCTGAAGTTCGTAGAAGACTTCCGCTGTTATTACAACGAAAAGAACATCAACGCACTTGAGAAAGTTTTCAGTGAGGATGCCCTCATCATTACAGGCAGCGTAGTCATGAAGAAGAATATGGGAGATTTAAGTGGAGGTAATATGAAAATAAGATACAACAAGAAGACGAAGCAGGAATACATCACTTTTTTGTCAAGAACCTTCGATTCTAATGCATGATTTCGAACTGTAATGATAAAAGCTATGATACACAAAAGAATAGAATTGCTTCTCATCTGCATCAGTTTCTGCCTTTCAGTTTTCTCACAGGAATGGAGCATCCATCATTTTGAGAAAGTGACTCACGGTTTCTTATTTTTTAAAAATACAGAATGTATCCTGTGAATTGTATGAGCCGCTTTACTAAATTCAGACAGATTGATTGAACCTAAAGCTGAGACAAGAAAATTGATTCTTCCTTGTAAGAACTCTCCGATAACTCCTTTGAATAAAAGAGCTGTGGAGTGGGGGACTTGACTTTTTCTTATATCCCTGGCACATAAATCGCAATTTATATCTAAATTTGCGAAAATGAAATTCAACCGGACATGAAAATTCTTTGGATAGACCTCAATAGCTCGTATGCGCACTCTTCGCTGGCACTTCCTGCACTGCACGCACAAATGGTCAAGAACAATTCCATAAAATGGGAGAGTGTATCTGCCACCATCAATGAAAACATAGGAATGATTGTGGACGAAATATACCGGCATCAGCCCGATATCATTGCTGCAACAGCATGGTTGTTCAATCATGAACAGCTACTGCACATCACAGCAAGATTGAAAGCATTGCTTCCCGATAGCTGTTTCGTCTTGGGCGGGCCTGAATTCTTGGGAGACAATGAGGATTTTCTGCGTAAAAATCCTTTCATCAACTGCGTGTTCCGAGGAGAGGGAGAAGAAGTATTTCCTCAATGGCTGGCTTGCTGGAACCGGCCGGAAGAATGGGGCAATATTCCGGGGATTTGCTATATAAGTCCTCAAAAGCAATATATAGACAACGGCATAGCCCGTGTTGTTGACTTTGCCCGGCTGGTGCCGCCGGAAAAAAGCTGTTTCTTCAACTGGAGCAAACCATTCGTACAACTGGAGACTACCCGGGGATGTTTCAACACATGCGCATTCTGTGTCAGCGGTGGAGAAAAACCGGTGCGCACACTGTCCATTGAAAGTATCCGTGAACGCCTTCTGATTATCCACAGCCATGGAATAAAAAACGTACGCGTCCTCGACCGGACTTTTAATTATAATCCGCGCCGTGCTAAAGAATTGCTGCGGCTTTTTCTGGAATTCTACCCGGATGTATGCTTTCACTTAGAAATACATCCTGCACTATTATCCGAAGAGCTGAAAAATGAATTGAAAAAGCTGCCTGAAGGACTGCTCCATCTCGAGGCCGGTATTCAGAGCCTGCGCGAACCAGTCCTGCTGAAAAGCCGTCGGATGGGAGGTCTGGAAGATTCACTGCAAGGTCTTCGTTTCCTGTGTTCTCTGCCCAATATGGAGACACATGCCGACCTCATTGCCGGATTGCCTCTGTACCGCCTGTCCGAAATATTTGAGGATGTGCGTACACTTGCCGGATACAATGCCGGTGAAATACAGCTGGAATCCCTGAAGCTACTTCCCGGCACAGAAATGAGAAGAAGAGCGGAAGAACTGGGCATCCGATACTCTCCCTTTCCTCCTTATGAAGTACTTCGGACGAATGAAATCAGTGTCAACGAACTTCAGACGGCCCGGCAGCTGTCACGTCTTCTGGACGGATTCTATAACACAACCGCTTGGCAAGCTATCACTCGCAGACTTATTTTAGACGACCCCGATTTCCTGCATCGTTTCTTGGAATTTCTGATTGATAAAAATCTTATAGACCAGCCCATGAGCCTGGAAAAGCGAGGTCTTGTACTCTATGAATTCTGTAGCATGCATTATCCGGCATACCAAATCATGGTGACCATTGCTTGGATAGAGGCCGGCATGTCATTAAAGAAAAAACCGGCTGAGAAGGTCAAGACCAAGCGCCAGACGCCACCGGAATATTGGGAAGTAATCTATGGAGACTACAAAGAAAGCCTCCGCTTATGTTTTCTGCCTATTGACGACGATACCTCAAATGGTTGTTGGTTCGGATTCGAATCGGAAATACAAAAGGCAGAACCTGTATTCAAAGCCAAAGGAATGGCGAGGATATGACGGAAAACACAATTACTGCAGATTGCCACAGATAGAGAAATGAATGCCGACTAATCATTTATTGCCATTCCATAGTTGAATGTCCTATTTCACATGAATAGAAGGTACTTTTCGGTTATCCGCATTTTACCCGCCATATGAATTCGCGCTGAATGCAAACGCTATCCGTTTTTTGATTTTTCGTCATTTTGCCAGCACTCCAGCACCGACTGCCTGTATCGCCCTGTTCATTGGCATTACAGCAGTGACGGCAAGAGTGCTGGCAAAACGGTTGCCAGCACTCTGTTATCTCTCCCCTGTCCGGATTCAACTATCTGACAACAAGAACTTAAAGGTGATTTCTTGTCCATTTCTTAATCATTCTGAAATAATATTTATTAACGTAGATATAGGGCCTCTTCTCTGCTTCCCTCGTATAAATTGGGGGCAAATCCCATTGCATGCAGTGCCGGAAGTGTGGATTTTGCCCTCTGGATGCAGGTACTTTTTCTCTTTATGCTTTATGTGTAATGCAGAGAAGCTTGATGCATAATTCCCGAATTCTTATTACAGAGGGGATGTGTCAAAACACCAAAAATATGAAAATCACCCCTGTCACAGATATCTGTAGCAAGGATGATTTTGTTAAAAAGAAGGTTTTGACACATTTACATTTGCAGTATTAAATATCACAACAAAATATAAGTGTATATTTGAAAAGTAGAGTTGCAGTGAACTAACTTTGACACTAGTCTTAAATGACTATAGGCTGAATCAGACTGCAACT
>NZ_JABXJH010000020.1:52423-63478 GCF_013373675.1 Bacteroides sp. L10-4 | reverse complement strand
GTATTTTTCCCGAAAATACAGCTATAAGATAGGAATAATTTAGGAATAAGCAACTTGCGCACTTTTTGCCACAAGTGAGGTAATGACTTGGCAACGGTCATAAATTCTGCGATGTGCAGTACATTGCTGTCAAACAACTCTATGCAAAGGTAACATATATTTTCGACAAACGAAATGCAATCAGTATTTTATTGCCGTTTCCCTTCCAATTTTCCTAATCGCATTACTATCGAGGTTTGACTTCTGCCCATTTTCTCGGCTATGTATTTTATACTTTTCCCTTCATGATAAAGGGTAAGCAGAAAATTATCCGCACTGCGTGTCCACTTTTTGTTGGCGTTTGGATGCTTGGCATAACTTTCTTCCGTGACTTTTTCCGGATGCAAGAATTCGTCCACGAAAACGGAAGGAAAGCGTCTGTCATACAGTATATAGGTCTTTACTTTAGCTCTGGTAATGGCTACATAAAACAGCCTGCGTTCTTCTCCGTATGGATATTGGTCGCTTTTTGTCAAGACATAATTAAGCACAGGGTCATCGCTTACAAGTGAGGGAAACCCGTATGTGTCCTTGTTGCATTGAAGAATTATCACATAGTCTGCTTCAAGTCCTTTGGATTTATGAACGGTCAGAAACTCTATTTTCCTGTCTCCGATGATATAGAAAAAGCGATTACCCTCTTTCACGAATTTATACATGAACGACAGGTAATAATCGTCAAAGGAATATCTCCCTAACAAAAAGACTGATTTGTCTAATGGAATTGACGCGACCAATTGTCCGATAACATTGCAATAATCTCGTCTTTCATAATCGCAAAACTGTAATTCTGTTTTAACTTGTGGGTTAAAAGGATGGATGTTCTTTTTAATTTGGGCTTCGTTGCGTTGGATAAATTGCGAGGACAGGCTGACTAAAGGCTCTCCAAACCGATATGTTGTTTCAATCTTATTGATTTCTGTCTGGCCAAAGTAATCTGAAAACTGATTGAAAAGTGCCATGTCGCTCCCCGAAAAACGATAGATGGACTGCCAGTCATCGCCCACACAATACAACTTGGCGGGTGGATTTCCCTCTCGCAATACTTTTAAGAAGTTGTAACGGTCAACTGATATGTCTTGAAACTCATCCACAATGATATAATCATACTTCACAGGATGGGAGGAACGACAAATGTCGGTAGCTTGCAGAATTGCATCCGTAAAATCTATTTGGTTGATGTTCGCCAATTCTTCAATATACCGTTTATAAACGGGCTGAAAGATGTTTTTGATAATGAACGTACTGCGTTCGTCCCCTGCGTTTTTAGTTTGCCTTAATACTTCATCTACAGATTTGCAACTTGACTTTATCAATGTCACGAAAGTCACGACAAGGCGGATAAAAGCCTTCTCATGCTTGCTGTTCGGGGGAAGAACCATATCGTATAATTCTGCATCTGTTTTCTCTTGGATGGAAACATCAGCCTTTTCCAATAAGGTTTTCAACTTCTCCCGAATATCGGAATAATGAAAGTCTGCACTTGAAGTTGTCAACAGCTTAGTGCCGAATTTCTCATGTGCCGCTTTTTTCCATGTTATGCCATCGTTGTACTTTTGGTTTGCTTCTTCATAGGTAATGCCTCTGTCTTTGGCAAACCATATAGGAACAAGCCCATGCTCGTCCACTCCAAAATGCTCTAAATATATTCGCTTTGTTTCTCCACCTTGTTCAAAATAAATGGAAAAATCCGGTTTGTATTGAGAGTGCATCTCGTCTACCAATGGATGCTCGTATGGCTCTTCATATCTGAATTTTACGCTAAGGGAAGATAGCGCAAAGCATATTTTCTGCTCTTGTTCACTCCGTACATAAACAGTTTTTCCGTCCATATCGGGAAACGTTGCTTTCAAACGCACCTCTTTTTGCTCTGAAAGTTGTTGCCTACGCTCATTCTTCCGCTTTTCCCACTCCTTTTCGGGCGTTTGATAATCAATGAAGTATTCTATTACGCTTTTCTTGAATTTCTTGTCGTTCAATAATTCATGGTAGATTTTCACGAAGAGCGCGTCCGTATTTTCATATATTGATGGCTTTTGTCCTGTTGTCTGTCCGATAATGTCAAGGGCAAGTTTGTGAAAAGTGTACCCTCGCAAACCAGCAATACCCATTCTTTCTGTTAATTCAGCGGCAGCCTTGTTTGTGTAGCTGATAAGGAGAATATTTTGAGGGTTGATTTTCTTTATTTCAGTCAAATACTTTACTTTCCCTACGATGGATGAAGTCTTTCCACTCCCTGCACTACTGACTACTAAACAATTTTCTTCTTCTGAAACGATTGAGCGTCTTTGTTGCTTGTCTAACGGATATTTTAGGCAATGGTCGAAAAACTCTTTATGCGTGTCAAGTAGAAATGTAATGATTCCCTCATTATGTTGTTTTACAAGTCTATTGATAGCCCCAAAGTCACTGATAAATTTGGATATGGTTTCAGATGGAGTGATATTAAAGGCTTCAAGTTTCTTAACAAGTGAATATGCTTCTTGAAAATGCGGCTTATAATGATTGACAAAATCTTTTTCTTGCGTTGCAGATATTATCTTCCCTGAAAAAGTGCTATTAAGGTCGGACGGAATATCAATAAATGCTCCGTTGTTTAATGCCGACAATCTTTCTCTTGCTTGCTCATAATTGGATTTATTGCTATAAGAAGATATGTGGTTTAACTTTTCAGAAAGTTCCTTGGACTTATTTTTTAGGCGTGTTCTTGTTATAGCTATATAACAAATTGAAATAGTTATAATACAAATTACCCCAATAAACAATGCCTGCATACTAAAAGAAAGATTTGCCGTTGATAAAGTTTACATTGTATAAAAGGTTAACGTGCCATGAAGGCACGCTAACTTTCTATTCTATTAAAAGACGGGAGTTACAGTAAAAAGCTATCCTCCCTAAAATAATCTATTATATCTTCATCAGAAGTTGCTTCATCTACAGCTTTCAAGATTTTTGCAAAGTTCTCAAACTTATCAACTTCATAACCGCCACAAGTTGTAAACTCTTTATCGCAAAAGAAAATCATTTCTCCCGGAATGGTCATTGAGCCTGCGCCATTAAGACTCCTAAATCTATGACTTACCGCCCAACCTGTAAATTCACCTTTGTGATATTTTGCAACATTTTCTTTTAGAGAAACAAGTTGTTCTGAAAGTTTCTTGGTATATTTATCCAAATCAGATTTGGCTTCTTCTTTCTCTTTTTTTGCCCGCGCATATTCTCCACGAGAGTATTGAGAAGAATATCCATTAGGAGCAAAAATATCCATAGAAGATTCTGCGGATTCGACTTTCATTTTACATCTGTTTATTTTAGACATCAAATCTTTGATGTCCTCACTAATTTTCATAATAGGTTCAATAGTAGTTACATCAATGAACATACTATCAACTTTTGTTGATATTGGTTCATAAGAATCTGGGTGATAGAGATAGTCTTTAAGCGTCTCTTTAACCAACTTCTCAGCTTTTTCCTCGTTAGAGAGTGTGCAAGAAGTCATAACTAATGCAACTGCACAGGATAGTAAGGTAATAACATTCTTCATAATGTTCACTATTTTAATGATAATTATTGACACTTATCCAAAACACGAAGCGTGGCACTGCGATGCTACGTCTTAGTTCGGAGGTCCTGAGAAAACCCTGTGTACAGATGTAGTAATAGCAGCCCACGCTATAGCGTGAGAACCACTATGCTACCCTTGTACACAATTCAGAAATTTCTCAGGTTTCCGTTCTACAAGATAAGCATAACGCTTCTTCTTTTTCTATGTCTCGGAAAGGGCTTCCCCAATCCAATTGCAAAAGTAGCTAAAATCCTTGATAAATTCCTTTCATTGAATGATTTTCTTTACTTTTTGAGACTGTTTGAACGGGATTTATGCGCGTGCATTAAATTTTCATCCCATTACTTTGCTTTTGGGTAGTAATCCCCAAACCGTTTCTCCATTCATGCGCCTTCTGCCGGAACCATTGCACAAGCGGAATATCATTCACGCATATTCGGAAATGTCCAGTTCTGCTTTTATCTTCTTCAAACGAGAAAGCCGCACCTTCTGCATGGAATTTACGGTTAAATTCGGGTGAATAAAAATCACCCTTTAACTTCACCTTCTTCAACTTGCACAATTCTTGGATTATCTGTTCGGAGAAGTGCAACGTATTACGACAGAAGTCTATCAGGGGCAACAATTTATCCACATGAGGAAAGTATCGTTTTACCTTGTCTATATACTCACCGAACTTGCTGCATTGGGTTTGGTGTTCACATTCCATCTGCTTGATATATTGCTCTAATCTTGCATTTTGATTTTCAAGTTCTGCTATGCGCTGCTGAAACCCTTCCCTTTCCGCTTTCAACTTTCCACCACCCAAAAGAGAACCGACCTTTGCCACGAGTGCGGCTTTCGCCTCGGTCTTAGCGGCTTCCAGTTTTTCCGACTTGATTCCTTGCTTCACCTCGTCAAGTTTCTGTTCCGCCTGTTGTCTTTCCGTTTGCAACTGCTGCACATTGGCTTCAAGTTCTCCCGTCTGCCGCTTCAAATCACGGTAGTATTGGGCGGTGGTGGTATGCCGTGCCTCCGAGCCACGGATACCACGCTGCAAGCCGTATTTCGCCATTGCTTCGGCGTAGTTGTCGTGATAGGCTGACAGCTTTTCACGTGTCAGCACGTCATCGGCGCACAGGCGAATGGCATCCGTTTTCTTGCGGTAGGTGCGCTTGCCCTCTGCCTGTTGCTTCTTTTTCGCTTTCCTGCGCTCGCCCGTTACAATCGGTACAACCGTTGCGTGGATGTGCGGCGTATGCTCGTCCATGTGCAGGACTGCCGAAACGGTGTTCTCCCGTCCGAAAGTGCGGTGCAGCCATTGCAGGTTGTCGGCACACCATTCGTTCAGTCTGCCCTCGTCCTGCACTTTCATCATGTCCTCATGCGTGCCTGAAAGCACGATGCGGATTGCCCTCACTTGGTCGGGCGTTATCTTCCTCTTGATGCCTGCCGTGCGGATGCGGTGATTGATTGCTCCGGTGCGGTCTGTCACGCCATCGGGGAAGTCCACCAGCTCACGGTTGAGGCAGGTGCGTGTAGAGTCGGCGTTCTTGGGGACGGTCTTGCGTTCGATGTGGTCGGACGCGCCCGTGTCCGCCGAGCCTTTCGCCTTGTTGAATTGGATGCTTATGTATCCCATTTTTGTCTTTTGTTTTTATAGGTTCTACAAACTTGTTTGTTCATGCCCGTCCGTTGCGGTCGTGCCGCATGAAAACGGGGGTGTCCAGAGGGGGTAACCCCGTTGGCTCATTGGGGCGTTTTTAGCATTAGCGCAGCGGTGCGTGAAGAAAACGCCCTAATGAGCTATGGCTTTTCCGTTCTTAAAATCCGCTGCGCAATCAGTGGTCGCCGGATGCTTTTTCTTCTTTCGCCAGCTTGGGTGGTACGTCATGCCGCCCTGTCGGTTTGTCGTCATGGTTTCGTGCCGTCACGTTGACATGCCTGCTTGTTGACATGATGGCATATCGGTATACGTAATACCCACTTGGAATGCCCTGCCGTTTCCCCACAGACTTGTTGACGGGTGTAAAAGCGTTGAAGTGTTGAATATGGCACATAACATATTGATATATTGTTTTATATGCACTCAACTTAGTTTCAACAAACGCATAATGCCCAACAAACGGCAACGAAAAGAAGGAGTGAGGACAGAATTGGATGCTGCCGCGCTCCCTCTTCATCGTCCGTTGGGCGTTGTTGGTATTCTGTTGAGTCTGTATATTACTATATATCAACATTCTATTATATCTATTCAACAATTCAACAGAATATCACAGGCTTTCCAGCAGTTCCTTGGTCACGGTGTAATATCTGCCCACTCCCTTGCGTGGTTGGTAGCGTCCCTCGCCGCCATACATGTAGGTGGTATAGGTAAGCCCGTTGGGTGCAGGGGACAGTTTCCAGCACTCCTGCACCACTTTACGCACCTGCGGCTTCTCTGCCTTGACCTGCGAACACAGCAGCAGGGGGATAATGTCATGCAGGCAGAATGACACCGTTTCCACTTCCATCTTCGCCATGATGTCAAGCAGCAAGTCCGCCATTTCTATTTCGAGGCGGTTGCGGTTGCTGCGGATTATCTTCCGCAAGGCTTCCGTATCAATCAGCTTCGGGGCAAACCACATACGGCTTTCTTTTTTCGTTGATAATTCCCGATGGATAAGGAAGTACAGGAAAGCGGGGATTTCATCCTTCAGCTTTTGCAGGAAATCGGTGTCATCACACTGCAATCGTCCTATCTTGCGTACCCAATAGCGTGTCTCGCCTGCATCTATGATGACGGGCAGATGCTCGTTGTTGGAACACAACACAAACTTGGCGAAGAAACCGATTTCGTTACGGTCTTTGCCTTTCGCCTCCACCTTGTAGGAAAGTGTGGTGCTGAGGTTCTTCAACCGTTCGCTGTCCTCCCTGCGGTTGAGCAGCACCTCGTCCACCATGATGAGCAGCTTGCCTGCCCAATCGGAATTGAACTGGCTGCGGAAGTCCTCATTGGTGTTGAACGTCACGTTGTCTTGGAAGATGGCTTTCAGGAAATTGAGGAACGTGCTTTTGCCCGTGTTCCGTTCTTCGGACACCAACAGCAGGATAGGCAGCTTCTGGACAGGTTGCAGGTAAAGCAGTTGCAGATAGTCCATGCCCAACTCGTATTGCTCTCCGAAGATATGCTCCACTAACGAGCGGATGCAGGGGAAACTGCCCTCCTGCGGTCGGTGTCCTATCGGCTCATAGAGATTGAGGAACTTTCCGACAACGGGCTTGTAGCCCACATGGTCGGGGACGGTACAGAAACCGTCATACTTCGGCACGGTAGCCATGCGGTCTTTGCCGTAGTCCTGCCGCAAGGTCTCGGAGTTCCATGCGATGCGTTTCTTCACACAGCCCCCGTCAATCAGCGGCTGGTCAACAATCTTGTAGAGGGTTGTCCCCACACGGATGAATTCGTCTTGTTCTGCCATAGGCTTTGCTTGGTTTTGTGTCGCCGACAGCAGTGTCGGCAACGGGTTAAACAATCGGGTGCAAAGTTATGATGCAACGCATAAAACTCTGATACGCAAAACGAAGCGGAACGGCGCAATCGTAACAAACTGACAAGAAAATGCAGAAAAGCACATAAGAAAAGGTGCGGCAAAACAAAAAGAAAGCCCGAAGAAGCATTCCTTTCTCGCTTCTTCGGGCTGTTTACGTAGGTACGTACCCACGCTCTAACACTCGCACATCGGTCTGTCAATTGACACCCACAGGACTTGTTTTTCTTTTCGCCCGTACAGCCTTTCCAGCAGGGTATCGCGCACCATTGCCGCACATGGGGTATTGATGCGGAATGCAATTGCCACGACCATAGGCAGGGCGTACACTTCCATGCCGTAGCCGTCGGGCAAACGGATATACCGTTCTGCCTCATGTCGTTTCAGCACTCCACTCTTATATACGGCTCGGATGGCGGCACGGAGTGTTGGGGCGATTGTACCCAACAATGAGGACAGCTCTGCCTCTGTCATCCATACATTTGTAGAAGTGGGTATAGTCACTCTACCGTACTCATTCATCGTAATAATGCCCCGTTCCATAATCAAGCGGTTATATGTCGAAACGTCCGCTTATTTTGTTCTCAAAGGCGGAAATGTCGCTGTTTAGTTTCGTGTTCGTTACCTTGGCATAAATTTGCGTGGTCTTGATGTCCGTATGTCCGAGTATCTTGCTCACGCTTTCTATCGGCATACCGTAGTTCAATGCCATGACAGCGAAGCTGTGCCGGCTGAGGTGAAAGGAAACCGGCTTCTCGATACCGCACTTCTTCGCTATGTTCTTTATGCGTTTGTTTACCATGTCAAGTGAGCCTATGTTAAATAGCCTCTTGTCTTTTCGGAACGGCTCGTAACGCTTGATTATCTGCATCGGAATGTCCATCAGCTTGACTTGGAACGGGACACCTGTCTTTTGCCGTTTCGACACAATCCACTGCGCACCGTTCATTTCCACGATATTGTCAGTCGTGAGGTTCTTGATGTCTATGAACGATATGCCCGTCCAGCATCCGAACAGGAACAAGTCCCTTGCCAGCGCGAAGTTTGGATTTTCCAGTTTGATTGCGCCCAATGCCTGAAGTTCCTCCTCCGTCAGAAAGCCGCGCTCCTTATGGTCGGGGTCAACGTGGTACATTGCAAACGGGTTTCTTGGTATCTTTCCGTTGTAGTGAGCCGTGGTGACGATATGTTTCAATGGTATGGAGTATATCCACACGGAAGATTGCGCAAGCCCTGCCTCGTTGCGCAGGTACAGGCAATAGTCGCGGATGAAGTCCTCCGTAAGTTCGTTCATCGTTATGTCGGCACGTTTATATTGCTTTCTGATAAACTCGGCTACATACTTGCGGACAGTCAGGTATTTCAGATATGTGCGCTTGGAGCGGTCTTTACCCACACGTTTGGCAAAAGCCGCGTTCTCCTTGTCAAAGGCACGTAACAAGGTCTCATATTCTGTGCCTATGCCCTGATAAGCGTTACGTACCATTTCAGCGGTCACACAGGCTTCACGGTCGGAAAGACGCTGATAGTGCTTCACTATTTGCGCTTTGATGTTGTCCAACGCGAAGTTTACCGCCTGTGCCTCCTTGCTCTTGCCTTTGGCACGGTTTCCCTTTGCGTCCCAAAGTGCTTTTGGGATGGTCTGCTTGCAACTGAACTGTGCGATAGTCCCGTTGATGGTCACACGTCCCATGATGGGGACAACTCCGTTCTTCTCTTTGCTTGCGTTCACGTAGAACACGGTCTTGAATGTACTCCTCATAATCCTTACTTTTTGTTTGGTGCAAAATTAGTTTATGGGAGTTGTAAGGGCAGAATGTAAACCTACGCAGAACGCAGAAATATAGACCGTTAGTATTAAAAGTGCATCCGATATCGGGTAATGATTTGGAAGTGCATCTGTTTCCATATTCTTCCCAAAGCCTGTCTTCCCCATCTGTGCCACCTTGTGCCAACCTATGCCCAAACCTACTGACAGTCAGTTGAAATGCTCAATTCTTCTCAAATCTTCATTTTATCCTATTCTTTTTCTAAAAAAACATTTGATATTAGTTCATTTATAGATGTAATTTGTAAGCATTTCACCCCTTACCTGTTTTCTTCCTTTACCCCTGCCCAGAATAGCCTCTCGCAAGGGTAGCTGACCGACACTGGGGAACGAGGGGTTCGACACCGAGGAACCCCCTCTTCGGCACCGAGGAACCCAGCCTTTCCCGGTGCCGGAAAAAGCGAGATGGTATGTTGCATAAAGATATGTAAAAGAAAATCATCAGTTACACGATTCTTTTAAGAAAAGAGTCAGTCCGGCATTGCCGGACTGACTCTACCTTATATTTGCAACGGGAATATGGAGTTCTGTTCTATCGGATTTTCAATCCGATTGTGTTAGGTATAAGTTTCTTCAAACACCTGTGATTGCAACACTTTTACTTGGCTATAATTGAAAGATATTTTATATTTGCAACAAAATCTATTTTTTAATATTAATATGCTATGAAAATCGCTTATTTTATAACAACTACGATAATATCTATCACCTTTTTGTTCTTCACTGCTTGTTCTTCCAAAGAACAATCTTCCACATCACTACCGGAACTGATACAGGCAGAAACCATTATGTACCAACACCCAGACAGCGCATTGCATATACTACAGAATATGGAAATGCCGGATGCTACGCAGAAGTTGGAACACGCCACTTGGGCGTTGCTGATGACGCAAGCTAAATATAAGATGTATATAAAGCAAAACGATTCATTAGCCAACATTGCATATAAGTACTTTATGGAACAAGAGGAAGCACAACGGAAAGCATTGGTGCTATACTTGAAAGGAGAAATCTTTTATGATAACAAAAATATAGAAGAGGCACAAAATTTTCTTCTAAAAGCAACAACGTATGCAGAGAAAACTGACGACTATCAACTGTGCCATTTAATCTATGCAGAATTAGGTTGTATATATGCCCGTCGCTCATATAAAGAATACGCCCTTGAAGCATTCAATAAAGCATATCAATATGCGATTCAATCCAAAAATCTTAAATATATCATTTCCTCACAAATTTATTTAGGCAGAACTTACACAATATTGGAAAAAATAAATCTTGCTATTGAATCTTACCAAGCAGCCATTAATATAGCCAAAGAAAACCATAATATAAAAAATGTCATAGCAGCTTCTAATGAACTTGCAGGAGTTTATCTAAAAATCAAAGATTATAAGAAAGCCCTATATCATGCTAAACAAGCCATAAACAATAATAGCATAGTTTTTTTTAAAGGACAAACAAATTTAATAATAGGAGAAATTTATAATCAAATGGGACAAATAGATTCCGCATATTATTTTTTTAATCAAGCCACGTTATTTAAGACAAATACCTTTACTGTGAATGAAGTTTATCATGCCTTATATAATTTGAGTAAAAAAGAGCACAAATATAAAGATGCTATATTTTATAATGATAAATATCTGATTGGATTAGACTCCATTTATAATTCACATAGAAAACAAGAATTAGCCGAAATGCAAGAGAAATACAACCAACAAAAAATCATCAACGAAAAGAACCAACTGAAAATAGAAAAAGATAAAGATACACGCAACGCACTTGTTACACTGTTGCTACTGATTTTCTTGATAGCTGTCCTTATCTATATTTACCAACGTAAACTGATGAGGAAAGAACACATCATACAAAAGAAAGAGGAAGATATACGACGAAGCATGATACAGATAAGCGAAAACGAAATTGCCATCAAGCACAACCAAGCGAGGATGCAGGAACTCAATGCACAAATAAAAGACAACAAAGGCGTGCAAGAGCAACTGGACGAACTCAACAGAATATATGCAGAAATGCAACAACAGAATGAAGCATTAGCCTATGAAAACCAAACATTACAAAAAAACATAGAGCAATACTCTTCCACACTCAAT